>NZ_JAGFPF010001000.1:0-785 GCF_025962695.1 Candidatus Symbiopectobacterium sp. NZEC135
GCCGCCGCTGCGTGGTATTCCTGCAACGGGCAGCGCAGCGCGGGTCAGATCAATTTGCGCTGCACGTTGTTTTAGATACTGGCTATCCAGCATCTGTTGTGGCGTGACCTCCATTGAAGCCGGGTCGGCAACGTAGCGGTACACATCGGCAAACGCCAGCTTCATTGCTTCTATTTGCAGATGTTGAACATCTACGCCATCCAACGTCAGGCTTTGCAGATCAAATTGTTCCAGAATACCCAATGCGATCAATGCAGCAATACCTTGGCCATTAGGGGGGATTTCATGCACTTCATGGCCTCGATATTGCTGGCTTATTGGTGTCACCCATTCTGGCTGATAGGCCCGTAAATCCTGCAATGTCAAACTACCGCCTGTTTGCTGTGACCAACCGACGATGGCCTCAGCAATTTCCCCTTCATAGAATGCCCTTGCCCCCTGATCCGCCAGCGTGCGTAGCGTTTTGGCGGCAGAGGGGAATCGAAATATTTCGCCTGTTTGAGGCGCATGTCCGTTTGGCATAAAAGCGTCGGCAAACCCCGGCTGCTGTGCAAGGATGGGTACCGCCGCTTGCCATTTACGGGCTACCATGGGCGCCAGAGTGACACCACGTTCAGCAATCTCAATGGCACTGTTCAGCAACTGGGAGAAAGGCAGTTTGCCAAAGCGGCGGTGCAATGCCTCCCAGC
This sequence comes from Candidatus Symbiopectobacterium sp. NZEC135, assembly GCF_025962695.1. Classification (NCBI taxonomy): domain Bacteria; kingdom Pseudomonadati; phylum Pseudomonadota; class Gammaproteobacteria; order Enterobacterales; family Enterobacteriaceae; genus Symbiopectobacterium; species Candidatus Symbiopectobacterium sp. NZEC135. Next base: position 690 of record NZ_JAGFPF010001000.1, read on the forward strand.
CTGCAACTGCGCCCGGCACAGTGACGGAATCCCAACCGCGTTCAGGGCGCTGTGCCAGACCCTGCGCATTGTTACCATAACGGCGGCGAAAGTAAT
>NZ_JAGFPF010001001.1:0-785 GCF_025962695.1 Candidatus Symbiopectobacterium sp. NZEC135
ACGTGGTGCTTGCCTTTGGTCATCGTCAGGAAAGGCGGGTTGCATAACCACACTGTAGCGAATGGTACGACACAACGGGCGTGCTTTACCACGCCAGAAGCGTTTTTTGCTGTTTTGCTGCACGCAACTGACGGGCGCTTCGATATGATATAAGTGACATTGTCACTTTGTGCTTTTCACGCCATTAGCCATTTGTCCCAATGAGACCGCCAACATTGCCAGCAGCATCAGCGTGGCAACAGGGGCCAGCACCGCCCACGGCGCGCGCTCAATATAAGGCATGCCTTCAGCAACAATCCGGCCCCATTCAGGGTACGGCGGCTGTTGTCCCAACCCGAGAAAACCTAATGCGGTCAGTGCCAGTGTGATACCGGGAAAACGCACTAAGGCGTGTCGGGTCACGGGGCCAATCAGTGCTGGCAGCACATAGCCCGTAAAGCGATGCCAACGCCCGATCCCCAGCAGTGGGGTGATGCGCACATAAGGGCGCGCCAGGATCTCTTCAACCAGCGCGGCAGTATGCGCCGCCAGCGGTGCCCAACTGACCAGCATCACCGCCAGTGCTGCGCCATAGGTAGACGGCCCGGTCAGCGTGACGACGATAAGGCCCGCCATCATCGGCGGCAGCGCATTGGCTATCTCCATCGGACCAATAAACAGCCGTGGGAATAGTCCAAACACAATACCGAGAAGCAAACAGGCAGCGCTGACGCCGGTAGCGGTGATCAGCGTGGCAAACGCGCCATGCGCCACGCGTGCCAGCAGATCGCGTCCGGTGGCATCTG
>NZ_JAGFPF010001003.1:0-783 GCF_025962695.1 Candidatus Symbiopectobacterium sp. NZEC135
CCTTTGTTCAGCACTACGCCATCATCGATCGGCATTTCAATCTGGTTGCGCACGATGCGGTTTAAAAAGCAGCCGTGGTCGGTCAGTTTTAACTGGCTGAGGCGTTTGCCGACGCCGTTGTTGTTTTTGACCACAATCTCTTCGGTGACGATGCGCATATCGAGCAGGTCACGATCGAACACTTCCTTGCCATCGCGGAAATTGGAGTTGAGGCGTGCATGGGCATCCGGATAGCCCACCAACGCGATCTCATCGCCCAGTTGCAAGGTCGCATCCCCATCCGGCGTGGCGAGAATGCCGTTACGACGCAGGCGTTCAATGGAGCAGCCGGTTTGCCGGTAAATGCCCAGTTCGCGCAGATTTTTTCCGTCCGCCCAGGCAACCAGCTCCGGCCCGACGCGATAAGCGCGGATAATGGGGAGATACACTTTACGTTGACTGTCGGGATCGAGACCGCGTTCACGCGCGATTTGTTGCGCGCTGGTCGGCAGATCCTGATGCTGCAGTTTTGGTAGATAGCGTGCGCCAAAAATCAGGCTGACCAGCCCGATCAGATAGGTCAGCGCATAGCCAAGGCTCAGGTGATCCAATTCGACGCCAAGCTGTGGATTGACGCTGTTGGCATTGCGTAGCGCATCTCCCGCCCCAACCAGCACGGGCGTTGAGGTCATTGCACCTGCCAGCATGCCTGCCGTCAGGCCGATATCCCAGCCGAAAAGTTTGCCCAACAGCAGTGCCAACACCAGCGCCGAGCTGACCAAGACTAAGGCAAGGGCGAAATAG
>NZ_JAGFPF010001002.1:0-783 GCF_025962695.1 Candidatus Symbiopectobacterium sp. NZEC135
CATGCATGAGATATTCAAAATGGTGCGTAAAGGTATTAAAGACAGGGGCTGCAATCGCGGGATTATCGTCGCTCACAACGCCAATTTTGATCACAGCTTTTTGATGGCAGCAGCGGAACGTTGCGGGCTCAAACGCAACCCGTTCCACCCGTTTGCCACGTTTGACACCGCCGCGCTGAGCGGATTGGTACTGGGACAAACCGTATTGGCAAAGGCCTGCATGACTGCTGGCATCGCCTTCGACTCCGCGCAGGCTCACTCAGCGCTTTATGACACGCAGCAAACCACGGCGCTATTTTGCGAACTGGTTAATCGTTGGAAGCGGCTGGGCGGTTGGCCATTGCCCGTGGAAGACCAAACGGTCTGAGTTCCCCCATCGGGTTCATACCAACATTAAAGGGACCCTTATGCGGGTCCCCTCTTCTGCATCAGATAGCGGCAGTATACCGCCAACAGGCACGATTTACTGCGCGCTGTCGCCGTCCTGCGGCTCACGGTATTTGTCTGCGGTTTCTTTGATCAACGGCTGCAATTCACCACGTTGATACATTTCAATGATGATATCGCATCCGCCAATCAGTTCGCCGTCAATCCACAGTTGGGGAAAGGTCGGCCAGTTGGCATATTTTGGCAGCTCAGCACGAATATCCGGGTTTTGCAAAATGTCTACATAGGCGAAGCGTTCACCACAGGCCGACAGCGCTTGCACGGCCTGCGCGGAGAAACCGCAACTCGGCAACTTCGGGGAAACCTTCATGTACAGCAGAATCGCGTTTTGTGTAA
>NZ_JAGFPF010001005.1:0-782 GCF_025962695.1 Candidatus Symbiopectobacterium sp. NZEC135
TGTGATTCGGTACGTGATGACAGATCCACGTTGCCGGAGGAAATCTCCCGCACGCCAAGCAGCATCCCCGTGGCACCTTGCCGCACGGTATGTACCGTCGAGGCCAGCGAGGTCTGCATATGTTGCAGCGCCGTGAACATCACCCCGATCTCATTCTGACCGTAGTCGGCAATTTTTACCGTCAGGTGCCCGCGCGCGATATGCTCAAAATGCTCACGCATGGTGGTCAACGGCGTCAGAATGATTTTCCGCAGCCACACCACGGCTACAGCAACCAGGGCCAGGGAAAGCACCACGACAATGCCAAATGACCAGGTTGAGTGGTTATAGGAATCACGGCTTGCCTGACCGGCCTGCTGCAAATGTGTCTGGACGTAGCTCAGATAGGCAGAAAAGCTCTTCTCAAAATTATCCTGAAATGACTGGGTAGGTTGGTCAAGGAAAGGTTGCAACTGGCCTTTATCCAGGAAACCAATCAGCTCTGCCAACGCACCGTTGAGCTTGTCGTAGCTCACTTTGGTGCTCTCTGCCAGACGCTGCCCTTCCTCCGTCAACTGCGTGGTAGCAACGAACTGTTTGAAATAGACATCCGCCTGCGCCAGCGAGGCGCGCGCACTGTTCATCAACACCGAGACTTGCTCTTGCGGCACGTTACGCGCCGCGCGCGTTGCCGCTCGGTTCAGGGTATTGCGGGTTTGCAGTAGCGCTACCCAACTCTGGCTCAAACTGTCGCGCTGCTGGCTGACCGTCTCCACGCGCGTAAAATTCTGATAGTCCGTTTT
>NZ_JAGFPF010001004.1:0-782 GCF_025962695.1 Candidatus Symbiopectobacterium sp. NZEC135
GCGCGCTCCTGCTGGCAGATGAGGTCAGCGCTGCTCTGGGCTTAAAACCCGGAATGCGAGTGCTCGATTTAGCCTGCGGCACCGGCCTGACATCCCTCTATCTGGCAAGCCAATACGGTGTTGAGGTGGTCGCAATGGATTTATGGATTACTGCCGAAGATAACGCACGCCGTTTCAGTGAACACGGATTGTCCAACCTGATAACCCCATTACATATGGATGTTGCCGACCTTCCCACTTTAAAGCCATTTCCCGAAAACCACTTCGACGCGCTACTTAATATTGATGCCTACCACTACTTTGGTGCCAGCTCGGCCTTTTTCGACAGCCATCTTGCACCGTGGATCAAACCGGGTGGCCGCGTCGCTATCGTTATTCCAGGTTTAAAAAGGCCTTTCGATCGCGGAGTTCCTCCTGAACTGGCCCCCTTTTGGCAGTCCGGCATGAACTTCTTTACCGTCGACTGGTGGCGGCAACTCTGGCAGCAAAGCGCCTATTTGCAGATAGCGGAGTGCACCGAGAGCGCCCGTTGCGAGCAGGCCTGGCAAGCATGGCTGGCTTGCTCACACCCCTACGCCATTCGCGATCGCGACATGATGGCCGCCGAAGCGGGGCACTGGTTTAACTTCACTAAAATGACGGGGGTTATCCGTAAATAAAACAATCCTCCCTCTTCGGAGGGGGGAATACCTGAGAAGGATTTTCAAACATCACAACGGCGCACGGCATGTTGTCCAACAAACAACAGTGATGAAGGCCCATTATTCGTGCCATTTAATCCA
>NZ_JAGFPF010001006.1:0-782 GCF_025962695.1 Candidatus Symbiopectobacterium sp. NZEC135
ATAAAGCCCGTCTGGCAACCTCACCGCAAGAAATGACGGAGTGGCTGGCACCGTTGGTTGACGCGGGCGCTGATATTCTGCACTGCTCTCAACGTCGCTTCTGGGAGCCGGAGTTCCCGGAGATTGACGGCGAGCAAGGGTTGAATTTTGCCGGTTGGGCGAAGAAATTAACCGGTGCGGCCACCATCAGCGTCGGGTCGGTGGGGTTAACCTCTGACTTCTTTGCCGCCTTCGGCGGTGAAGGCTCTGGTACTGCGGCGCTGGATAACCTTTACACGCGTATGGAACGGGACGAGTTTGACCTGATCGCCGTAGGGCGTGTTCTGCTTTCTGATGCGCACTGGGCAGAAAAAGTCCAGTCGGGTCAGACGGCGTCCTTGCGTGGATTTAATGCGGCAGATTTGGCCGTACTCGCCTGATATACCGCTATGACAAAGGGAGCCAGTGGCTCCCTTCGCAGACACAGCAATGAGGGGCGGCGCTTAACGTGCCGCTCGTAGATCTTCTGGCTCACTTCCGGCGTAATATCAGCGTGTTCCCCGAGCGCCGTCATACCGTGTTCTTTCAGTTTGGACACCAGCGTCGGGATGGTGCTGCCATCCAATTGGTAATCCGCCATGTGGGTGGGTACGCCCATTTTCTCGAAGAACGCACGCGTGGCCGCGATAGCGCCATCGATCCGCTGCTCTTCGCTACCTTCACGCAAATCCCACACGCGTTCTGCATATTGCAACAGTTTGGCGCGCTTTTGCGCTTTTTTCGCTTGCAGCAGAGAAGGCAGC
>NZ_JAGFPF010001009.1:0-781 GCF_025962695.1 Candidatus Symbiopectobacterium sp. NZEC135
CACACAGTCTGCCAGCATGTTTCACTTTCCGAGCGATAAACGCATCACAGTGACAATTTCTCCCGCCACCGGGCGCTGCTCTAGCGGTTGCCAACCCATTCGGGCATAGAGCGCCTGCTTGTCGGGCGTATACAAATACAGCATCTCGATGCCCTGCTGCTGGCAGCGCGCCACACAGGCATTCACCAGCGCGGTGGCCAACCCTTTGCCGCGCTGCGAAGGGGCCGTGACCACTTCACCCAGCCAGTATTCTCCTTCCGGGCAATCTTGCAACTCATAGCGGATAATACTGGCGGTGGCAACCGCATTGTCATCGGGAGTAAACATGCCCAGCGTGAAGGCGTAATCGCTCGCCACGCCGCGCTGACGTAGCGCTGATTCAATGGCTGGCGCACTCGACCAGCGGGGAAACGCCGACCATTCGGCGTAGAGCAATGCGGCAACGCAAGCAATGCGCGCGGGGTTGTCATGCAGATCGTGGATGTCCATAAACACGCTACCAACGGTCAGAGAAAATCTGACCTTACCCTGAGACTGCGCGCAGAGGCAAGCGTTAGAGGGACTCGCTGGCCGTGGTGTTAACAATAAATACCGACAGATAGCCCAGGTGGTGCATAAACTCGCGCAAAATCAGCAAACGGGCAGTAAATGCGTTGTCCAGCGGAATGGCTTCCCAACTGGCGGGGCGGCCCAGCATCACCTGTTCGAAACGTTTAAACAGTCGCCCGAAATCGTCCTGCTCAATATGCCAGCCGGGCCCATTGGCCGACACGCCAGTCGC
>NZ_JAGFPF010001008.1:0-781 GCF_025962695.1 Candidatus Symbiopectobacterium sp. NZEC135
GCAACGTTGCCAGTCGTAAGACGGAAGCGCTGGTGAAGGCTATTCACCAGATTGATGTCACCATCACTCACACTGAAACCGAAGCGCTGCTGTTGGAACACAACTACATCAAGCTTTATCAGCCGCGCTATAACGTATTGCTGCGTGATGATAAATCGTACCCGATGATCTTTCTTAGCGGTGATACTCACCCACGGTTGGCGGTGCATCGCGGTGCCAAGCACGCCAAAGGGGAATATTTTGGCCCCTTTCCAAACGGCAATGCGGTGCGTGAAACGTTGGTGCTGCTGCAAAAGCTTTTCCCCATTCGCCAGTGCGAAAACAGTGTGTACCGAAATCGCTCGCGGCCTTGTCTCCAGTATCAGATCGGGCGCTGTCTGGGGCCCTGTGTTGCGGGTCTGGTCAGTGAAGAAGACTACCGCCAGCAGGTAGAATATGTGCGACTTTTCCTTTCAGGCAAAGATCAGCAGGTGCTCAATCAACTGGTCGCACGTATGGAAGCCGCCAGCCGTCAGTTGGATTTCGAAGAAGCGGCACGTATTCGCGATCAAATTCAGGCGGTGCGTCGCGTTACCGAAAAGCAATTTGTTTCCGGCGATGGCGAAGATCTGGACGTGATTGGTGTTTCCTTCGATGCCGGTATGGCCTGTGTACATGTGCTGTTTATTCGTCAAGGCAAAGTGCTGGGGAGCCGCAGCTATTTCCCGAAAGTGCCGGCAGGCACGGAGCTGGCGGAAGTGGTGCAGACGTTTGTCGGGCAATTTTATCTGCAAGGCAGTTT
>NZ_JAGFPF010001010.1:0-780 GCF_025962695.1 Candidatus Symbiopectobacterium sp. NZEC135
CTACCGACGGCCTCGCCAAACAGCATCTGAATAACCTGTTTGTGTTACAGGAGCTGAAAGACAACCTGAACGTCACCATTAAAGCCACACTGCGCATGCTGCTGATGACAGACAAAAAAGAGCTGAGCGACAGCCAGGCATTGATCGAAAAAACCAGCGCGCAAAACGGCAAGTTAGTGGAAAAACTGGAAGCCAATCTGCACGCGAAAGAAGTGCGCGCCATTCTGAGCGAACTGCAACAAAACCGTGTTGCCTTTGCCAAACTCGGGCGTGAAGCCGTTGGTATGACCCTGACCGACCGTCAGGCGGAAGCGGCCATACTGGTTAAAGGCCAATTGGAACCGGTGCAAACCGCCATGTTTGGCAACCTCAACACCATGATCCAACTGCAAAAAGATCTCACCGCCCAGATAGCGACCAACGCCGTGGCTGAAGCGGAAGAGGATGGTAACAGTCTGCTGATCCTCGCGGCACTCTCCGCCCTGTTAGCCGCCGTTATCGCCTGGTTTATCACTCGCCATATTAAAAAGCTGCTGGGCGGCGAGCCGATCTACGCCATGCAGGTGGTGCAAGAGATTGCGCAGGGTAATCTGGCCGTTCCGGTAACGCTCGCCGACGCGGATAACAGCAGCCTGCTGGCCGCCATGAACCATATGCGCGACAGCCTGAGCAAACTGGTGATTCAGGTGCGTGAAAGCAGCGAGTCTATCTCGACCGGTGCCAGTGAAATCGCCGCAGGCAGCACCGATCTCAGCCAGCGTACCGAAGAGCAGGCTGCCA
>NZ_JAGFPF010000100.1:0-7735 GCF_025962695.1 Candidatus Symbiopectobacterium sp. NZEC135
CAACGTTCTTTTCACCGCCAATAAGCTCAAGTATTTCCCCGGCAAGTAAACGAAAATTACTCATGGGCTGACCTCGATAATAGTCATCGTCGTATTTTTATCACAGAATGAATAAGCGACTGTTTAAGCGCTCGTAGTAAAATTCACATGAGAATCGTCTTTAGAATTTATTTCCTCACATGTTCAATGTGTATAGAAAGAAACATCATTTCGTCATCAGTTAGCGAACGACCATAATCATGGCTAATAAATTTATTCACGCGTTTGGCACATTCATAGGAGGCGGAATATTTTAACGCCACAACGTCATGCAATGAGCTGTCATCGCTGGTGACATACGTATTACTCAGCAGCCGATGCGCAAAAAACTTCAGATGAGTAACAAATCGCTGAAAATTGATTGAGTCTTCTTCGTATTCGATTTTGAAATGGTATTTAACAATATTCAAAATATCCTGAATCACTTTCGACACGGCTTTTATATCCGGCATAGCGCCGTCTTTCTGCGAGTTCAACAGATGCAGGGCAATAAATCCGGCCTCGTCTTCAGGCAACGCCACGTGGAGCTGAGCATTAATTTCAGCAATCGCCCACTGACCGATAATAAACTCATTACGATAAAGGCGCTTGATATCCCACAACAGCATGTTTTCGACATAAGCACCCTGCCGGGTTCTTTCGATAGCAAAACTCAAGTGATCGAGCAAAGAGGCATAAACGCTTTTGTGAATTTTTCTATCGAGTTTGCTGGTCGCCTGCTTAACGATATCCAGAACAATATTAAAAAGCGCATCAGGAACATCCTTAAACGCCTCGCTGGTTTTATCGAGACTGTTCTCTTCATCGAGTCGAAATATTTTTTGAATACAGGCCTCATCGACCAGGTCATCGGCTTTTTTGTTAAAACCAACACCTTTTCCAATAACAACGCACTCCTTGCCGCTAAAATCGCGCGCAACGATGACATTGTTATTCAGAACCCGCTGTATTCTCATATGCCATCCAAAAAAAAAGGCAAAACATAAAAGAGTTTGTTATCTCTTTTAGGTTTTGCCTGTTATTCAAACAGTAACAATCCATGCCTGAGAATACACCATAACCCAGTAGAGCTTGCAAGCAGGGGATGTTTGATTTTCGTTTTATTGTGATGATTATCACGCATTAATAAAACGTTCACAACGCCCCACAGTCAGCATAAAACGTGGCAATAAAAACATCCTTGTCTCAGTGTCTTCACTCTCAACGTGGGTCGAGCAGTGCCAACCGATCCCGAATCTGCTCGCGCCAGGTGTTCGACAAGGTATCAATCTGATAAACCGCTTCCAGCGCCTCACGGCTGGCGGCCAGATCGAAAATGATGTCCTGCACGCGACTCAGCGACCATTGGCCGTAAGGGCGCTCCAGCAGCTCAAACCTGGCCCCCGCGTAAACTTCGCCCTCTTGCAACACGCGATAGAACCAGCCGTTGCGGGATTGCGCGTGCATCAATGCCGGTGCGGCATCATCGTCCAGTCGTCCCGCCATGGTATTACAGGCAATACGTCCCCAAGATACCTGAAGCAGCGCCGTTCCCACTTTGAAGATATCACCGGGGCACACGCTCTGTTCAGTCATCCCCTGCGTAGAAAAGTTTTCACCAAAAATGCCCGGTGCATCGAATAGCGCAGCGCGATCGGGGTATTTATCGCGCCAGAATGCATAGTGTTCCCACGCATAGTGTAATAGCGCACAGTCCGGATCCGGGTAGTAGGTTTTATCCCCCTGCTCGGTTTCCAGACCGTGAGAATGAATCCAAGCCCGCTCGGTAAACACTTTCTTGTCATGAGGGGTCGTTGTTGGTTTCGCATTGCACAAAATACGAGATAGCGTTGCCGTGTGTTCCATAAAGCCTCCACGTTCCATAAGACCTCCACGCTCAATGCAGGTGCTCCCCAGCCCACCGGGGAGCAGTCAATCAGAATTTATAGGCAATTCCCGCCCAGAAATTGCGCCCTTGCTCAATGAACCCTTCGTTATAGGCATACTCGGTATCGAACAGGTTATTGACCGAGGCATTGACGCTAACGCCACGGCCCACGTCGTAATCGGCACGCAGGTTGGTCACGGTGAAGCCAGAAGCGCGCTGTTTCGCGTCAGAGGTGTTGTAAGCAGATGAGCGCGCCTCCTGCGACAGGGTGAAGCTTACCGGTTCCCAAGGTTTGAAGGTCATCCATGCCACCAGCGTGTGCGTTGGCAAATCGGTCACCTTACCCACTTCATCCTGTTTCACATTAGCATGAATCAGGCCATAGCTCAGGCCAAGGTCCAGCATCTCCGTTATGCGCCCTTTGACACCGAGATCCAGACCGGTGTAGTCCACACGCCCACTGTTACGGTTTTGCAGGGTATTGGCATCAATGGTGTGCCCCAGAATCGCATCATTGACCCGGTTGTAATAAACGCTGACATCATAGCCCCAGTCGCGGGTAAAGGTGCCGTTCCAGGTCACATCAACCGTTTGCGCCCGTTCCGGGTTCAAGTGTGGATTCACCAGCACCGTCTGGCCGTTATAGGCCGGTTTCGAGGTGGTGTAGCGCTCTTTTAGCGTAGGAAAACGTGTACGATCCGAGAAAGAGAGCGACAGCGTATCGTCATTGGCGAAGTGATATTTGGTCATCAACTGCCAGTTAAAGGCGTTCTGGCTGTTGTTGGCATAATGGGTAATATCGCCGCTTTTCTCGTGTTTCATGCCCTGGCGACTGTCGCGCCAGTCATAGCTGATACCTGCAACCACATCGAGATTATCGGCTGCGGCCCACTGGTATTCGCTCGCCAAAGACCAGGTGCGATCTTTGTAGCGATCAAACGGGGCATCGGCAGCGCCCCGCTCCCGATGCACATCGTCCTTCCAGTTCACCGCAAACGAGAGCAAATCACTGGTGCGTACATCGGCAGCAAGTTGCAACCCGGCTCCGTTAGTGAAATCGGCGTAATGGCTGTAGTTTCCTTTACGGTTCTTCAGGTCGGCCAGTGATTGATACATCATCAATGTATTTTCGAAAGTATCGCGATAAAGACGACTCTTCAGGGTGTAACGATCGCCAAGCTGCGTAGTGCCCTGATAGTAATAACTCTCTTTGTCATACTGCGGCCAGTGCCAGTAGCGTGATTGCTGCTTTGGATTTGTGCCCGTATAGGGCGGGTTCTCTTTACTGCCATCCTGATTGATATAGGTAAACACGTATTCGTCATTTTCGCGTGGGGTAAAGCCCACTTTGACGATCCCACGTTTATCATCCGCCGCAGAGTTGATCATCTTACCGTTCTGACCGGCGACAGGGTTGTCTACGCTGCGCGGCAGGCCGAGGAAATCCTGTTTTACCCGGCTACCGCTGAGCTGGATGTAGCCGGTGTCATTACTGGCACCCAGTGATGCCTGGGTATCGAAGGCGTTGGTTTTGCTGCGGCTCCAGCCCTGACGATATCCCACGCTGGCTTCCAGCGGTTTGGTGGGTTTTTTGCTAGTAATATTGATGGCACCACCCATCTGGTTCGGGCCTTGCAGCAACGACGAATAGCCTTTGGACACTTCAAGCGACGCAAGATCTGAGGTGAGGAAACGCCCTAAATCCAGATTGCCGTCATAAGGAACATAGACCGGTACGCCGTCAAAATAGACCGGCACCTGGCGACTATCAAAGCCACGCACTTTGACCTGCTGCTCGTTACGTCCGCCCGATTTTTGCAATACCACGCCGGGCACCACGCTTAGCGCCTGCGCCACATTGCGTTTGTCCAGCTTTTGTATGGTTTCCTGATTAAGCACCGTGGTGGTAGCCGCAGGCACCGGGCTCGACCACACGGTCATGGTGTCGCTTTCCAGCCCAGCAACAGCGTTATGCGCGAAAGCAAGCGATAGCGCGGTGTAAAGATAATTCCTCTTGAATCCCATTGTTATTATGTCCTTTTTTATTTTCACTGATGCGGCGAGTCTGGCTCCAGACGCACCTTGATATCCGCTGGCGGCGCGTAATAGGGCGCCGAGGTCACAAACAGCGTAATGCCACAATCGAGATAATTCGGCAGGGTGGCGAGCGTGATACCGCCGGTTAGCGCCAGCGTGCAGGCAGGCGCGAGTGAGGGAGCGAGGCGGGCAATATTCGCCGCCTGCGCAGGGGTAAACTTGTCGAGTTGAATGCAATCAGGCGCCGCAAGAAGCGCGGCTAACGCCTCGTCCGGCGTATCCGCTTCCACCACTATTTTTCTTTCCGGTGCATGGCGGCGCAGTTGGTTGACCATGGCAGGCCAATCATTGGCGTTAGGGAGAAAGCGACGGTGATTGGCAAACAGCAGGATGGTTTCACTGCAACCGGCGCGATGAATCAATCCACCCGCAGCCTGCACCGCCTGCGTAGCGAGCAGCTTGGTGCCGGGGATCATTTTGCGCGTGCAGGCGATATGCCCATCAGGATGGCGCTGGCGCAGCAGTTCCAACATGCGCGCCAGATAACCAGACACGCCACAGCTCCATTCCAGTACATTCTGTACCGCTTTCCATCCCTGATGCAGCGCCGCCGCTGAGCCGCAGGCACACAGCAAGGGCTGCCCGGCAACCACGGGCTCGCCATCACTCACCGAGGCCGTCACACTCACCCCGAGTGACGTGAGCATCTGTCGCGCAGCGGCAATCCCACTGACACAACCGCCCTGCCGATGAAAGAAGGTGATATGCCCCGGCTGTGCGCCAATACCGAGCGACTGGGTCGTCAGATCGCCCCCCTGAATATCTTCAAGCAACCAGGCGTCGGTGAGTGATTGCGGAAGGAAAATCATGATGTTGCTCCGAGCGGCACACTGTCCCAATAGATCAGCGCCCAGTCACGGCTTGGTGGCGCAATCGTGCTGGCATCCTGCTGCTGATACCAACGATACAGCCGCTCACGCTCCTCATCGCTGAGGGTGCCGAAGCTCCATTTCACGTTTTCTTCGAAGCGTGCATACGTGCTGTTATCCTGCTGGCAGTTGGGGCCACGGATAAAATCGACTTGTGCATAAATCCCCATTTGATACAGCACATTCAGGGCATAGATATAGTTAGGCAGTTCCACCACCTCGCGCCCTAACGCCCGCTGAATCACCGGCGACATAAACGAGGTGCTGACCAGATGTGTGGTATACACACGCAGCCGTGCCTGTCGATTCAACTTCGCCATGGCCTGTCGCATATCGGCTACCAGCGTCGAGCGAGATGCCACCGCGATATCACACACCGGCAGTTCGTCCCAGTCCTCTTCCCAGGCCCGGCGCACCCAGTTCACGTTATCCGCACCTTGCTGCCGCGCGCGGCGGGCCGCCACCTCCAGCATGCCCGGGCTGTAATCCACGCCGTACGCCGTCTTCACGTTACTCGCCAACGCCAACGCCACGGTGCCCGGACCACACCCCATATCAAACAGCGACTGCGCGCCGCGCAAATCTATCTTCGCCACCAGTTGTTGCAGATAGCTGTCTTGGGGCGAAGCACAGTTCTCAGCCATCTTCTCCGCCCGTTTATCCCAGTGATCGGGCGTTTTTTCGGTACGATGCGCCAGCGCCAATTGCTGGCGGTAGAGGTCTGCAAAATCAATGTCATCAATCAGCATTGCTATCCCTTATCAATGAGTGCCATACAAATGGCGGTGAATCTGCGCAGGGGTTACCCGGTATAACGCGGCGAGCCTGTCGGTGTGTAATTGCTCTGCGGGAGCGCCTTGCGTTACCTGACCGTCGGGCTCCACCATCACCACGCTGTCGGCAATCGCGCGGGCATGAAGAGGATGGTGCGTCGACATCAGTAACGTCATCCCTTGCTGTTTCAGCATCACCAACGTTTCCAACAGATCGATTTGGTGACCAAAATCCAAACTGGAAGCCGGTTCATCCAGCAGTAACACGCGTGGCTTTTGCGCTAAAGCGCGGGCAATCAGCACCAGTTGCCGTTCACCGCCGCTCAGCAGGTTCCAGCGCCGCTCGGCCAAATGGGCAATCCCCAGCACCGTGAGCTGCTGCAAGGCGGCGTCTCGTTCTTGCTGACCCGGCACGGCAAACGTACTCATGTGCGGCGTCATCCCCATCAACACCATATCGAGCACGCTAAAAGCGAACGCGCCCTCATGTGCCTGCGGCACCCAGGCCATCACGCTGGCGCGCTGCGCGTCTGAATAACGGCGCAAGGAGGTGCCAGCCAGCACAATGTCGCCAGAAAGCAGCGGCAACACGCCAAGAATGGCGCGCATTAACGTGGTTTTCCCGCAGCCATTGGCGCCCAGCAAACAGCAGGCGCTGCCCGCTGGCAGGGAAAACGCCACATCGCGCAATACCGCGCGGTGGGCATAACCCACCGTGGCCTGCCGCACCTCGAGCAACGACATCATCGGCCTCCTCGCAGCAACAACAGCAGGAAGAACGGCGCGCCGATAAACGCGGTCAGAATACCGAGCGGGATTTCAGTGGCGCTCAGCGCACGCGCCAGCGTATCGGTCAGCAGCAGCAAAATGGCACCGATGCTCATGGCAACCGGCAACAAACGCTGGTGATTGTTTCCCGTCAGCAAGCGGCCAATATGCGGCACCACCAGCCCAACCCAACCGATAACGCCCGCGACAGCTACCGCGCTGGCTGTCATCAGCGTGGCGCAGACAATCAGCCCCATGCGCAAACGTGTGACATTAATCCCCAGCGCGCGCGCTTCATCGTCTGCCAGCGTCAGCAGGTTCATGCGCCAGCGCAGCAGCAACAACGGCAGCATGCCCAACAGGATGATCGGTGCACACAGATCAAGATCGGCGCGCGTCACCGTGGAGAGTCCACCGAGCAGCCAGAAGGTAATGGAGGGCAACTGGGTATAAGGATCGGCGAGGGTTTTGATCAGCGAGATCCCCGCGCCGCACACCGTTCCCAGCGCAATGCCGACCAGCACTAACGTCAACACCGGATCGTGCCGCGTCACCTGTCGGGTGATCAGCCAAACCCCAGCCACCACCAGCAATCCACCGGCAAATGCCAGTAACTGGATCAACAACAGCGGTAAGCCCAACCAAATCGCGACGCAGGCACCGAGGCCCGCCCCCGCGGCAACGCCGAGAATATCGGGTGAGACTAACGGATTACGAAACATCCCCTGATAGGTGGTACCGGCCCCTGCCAGCGCAGCGCCAATCAGCAACGCCGCCACAATGCGCGGCAGGCGGATCTGCCAGAATACGATCTGATCTTGCGGCAACAGGCTGTCAGGGCTGAAAAGCAGCCCGATCACCTGATGAAGGCTCAACGGATACGCGCCGGAAAAAATCGCCAGCGCGATACACAACAGCGCCAGCGTGCTTAACAGCGTAAACAGAGTTGCCGTTCTCATTGCGCGTTTACGATACGGTTAAACTGCGCCTCGCTCAGCGGTGCATGCCAGAACAACGAGGCAAAGCGCATCATGTCGGCTTCAAATGAACGCGCCACGTCCGCGCTGATCACGCGCTGAATATGTTGCGGTGCCGGTATGCTTCCCACCGTAAATGTCAGCGCCTCGGCGGAAAAAGTGGGCCACCCACGCAATAACCCTGTGGCAACCATCGCCTGAAGTAAGCGTCGTCGTGTCACTGGCATAACATCATCCTGAATACGCAATATTTCGTTATATATTTACACACATAACGAAATGTTCGTTGCTCCATGTCAACATTTGCTAACTCAGGTAATCATTCACCGCGTAACTTTTCAGATT
>NZ_JAGFPF010001011.1:0-779 GCF_025962695.1 Candidatus Symbiopectobacterium sp. NZEC135
CGTCGCTGCTGGGACGGGAATATCGGCTGGTGCTGGGTAAGCACTCTGGACGGCAGGCGGTGGAAGGTATTTTTGCCCGACTTGGCTATCAGCCCGATGTGGCGCAGACCGCGGCGCTATTAACCGCCGTGCGCGAGTTTGCCGAAAGTACCAAGCGTAATCCGCTGGATTATGAACTGCTGGAGATGTTCCAGTCGCTGTGCGACAGCACGTTATTACCGGGGAGGCGGGACGATGGAATGGTTCTACCAACTGCCCGGCGTTGAAACGCTGGACAGCGCCGAGGCTTTTTTCAGGTTTTTCTCGGTTCCTTATGAAACCCAGGAACTTCAGGCGTGCAACCTGACGGTGCTCAGCGAGTTTCACCGTCGATTGCGCGCGGCGGTGCCGCTGCGCAATTCGCTGGAACTGGCGCCGGATGCTGATTGGCAACTGGCACGCCGTCTGTTGGCCGAGAGCTATCAGAGCAAACGACCGGGAGCTCTATCATGATGGCGCGCTTCGAATTTGGTGATGCGGTGCGCGTGGTGCGCCCACTGCGCAATGACGGCACGGTGGCAGGGCTAAAACGCGGTGAGCTGCTGGTGCGGCGTGGCAGTATCGGTTATGTGCGCGAATGGGGCACCTTTCTTCAGGACCAGCTGATTTATCAGGTGCATTTCCTCGAGGGAGACAAAATCGTCGGCTGCCGCGCACAGGAACTGATCGCCGCAGATGCCCCCTGGCACCGCGGCGAGTTTCAATACGGCGATTGGGTGGTTTGCCTGCACGGTCTGGCG
>NZ_JAGFPF010001012.1:0-779 GCF_025962695.1 Candidatus Symbiopectobacterium sp. NZEC135
CACTCGTATACCTGATACGGTTGGCCCAACATGGAACGGTAGTGGCAATAGGCGAATACCGTGATTTTTCTCCCATGATTCGCAACTAACGTATTAGCTTGCTAAAATTGAACACAGGTTTCCTTTGTTTTTTCAAAGGTGTAGAAAGCCCCGGGTGTTTGCAGCACGCTGGGGCTTTCGCTTTTTAAGTTAGGGATTAATCGAAGTACGGATGCACGCGCTCCACAGCCTGCTGATACAGCTTATTGCGCTGCCCCATCATGCGATCGATACGCTCGCGTTTTTCCTGCGCATTCAGCGTGCGGTCAATACGCACCATCTCGATACGGTCATTTAACTGGCGGATCGCCTTCTGGGTTCGTGTCAGCGCCTGGCGTTTGGACAGTAACCCGCGGTTGTCTTCTTGTAGCGCACGCGCATCGGCACTACGCCCCTGCTCTCGGTAAGCATTAATCGTGCGGCTAATCTGGTTGGCCTGGCTCACCATGCGATAGAAATCGTCCGCGAACTGGGTGGACTTGGCCGGATCAGCGCCGCGCAGAAAGGATTTAATCACCGGCAGTTCATCCAGTCGTAACGTGGGCGTTTCCCCTGCATCGGTGAATTGTCGCGCCACAATGTTACCGGCACCCAGCACGTAAGCGCCCAACGTACCGGTGTAACCCTGAACGATATGATCGAGCATCTTCGGCGACAGCCCGGTTGCTTGCCCAATTCCGCGCATTAACAAACTGGTCTGATCGTAGTAGCGCGCTTCAGCAATCAGGTTGCTGTCCGCC
>NZ_JAGFPF010001013.1:0-779 GCF_025962695.1 Candidatus Symbiopectobacterium sp. NZEC135
CTGGCGTTGAACGGGCTTATCGGCGCAGGTGTGCCACAAGACTGGGCTACGCACCGTATCGGCCATCAGCTCACCTCGCTTTACGGTTTGGACCATGCGCAAACGCTCGCCGTATTACTTCCTTCTTTATTATATGTCCAACGCAATAATAAGCATGAAAAGCTTTTACAATATGCCACGCGCATCTGGCAAATAACCGAGGGTGATGACGAGACCCGCATTTCCCAGGCGATTGCAAAAACGCGCGATTTCTTTGAGCAGATGGGGATAAAAACCCGCATGCGCGATTATGGATTACCACCGGATGCGGTGGAGGCGATAATCCACAATCTGAAAGCCTTTACTCTTTTACCGCAGGGTGAAAGGCAGGATATTGACGAAGCAATGGCAAGAGAAATTCTGACACTCAGCTATTAAAATCGCTCCCCTTCGCCGCTACACGAAGGGGATATCGGCTTATTTTGTCTGGGGAACCCGGTTAACCAACCCAATCCCCAGACACACCAGCACCAAAGCAGCAGCATAGCGCCATTCAAGAATGCTCTCATCAAGGAACAGCGCCGAGAGCACGGCACCGGCAATCGGGATCAAGAAATTAAAAGGTGCGACAGTGCCGACCTTGTTATATTTCAGCAATTGGCTCCATAGCGCAAAGGTGATCGATGAAAGCAATACCAGATAGAAAAGAATCAATACAGAATCCCAACCCTGAACGCTCAGCGATCCACCGCTAAAATACCCAATCAACGTAAGGATTATACCGCCAATCGCCAGTTGGT
>NZ_JAGFPF010001014.1:0-760 GCF_025962695.1 Candidatus Symbiopectobacterium sp. NZEC135
CGCTCTATGCGCTGCAATTGGCACTGATCGATTATCTGCTCAAAAACAAAAAGCTGAGCATGGTGTCTGAAATGCCGCCGCTGTTGAGCATCGAACGAAAGATGTTTCATGTCACGCAAATTGGCGTGATCCTGCTGACGATGACGTTGTGTAGCGGGTTGTTTTACATGGAGAACATCATCGAAAACAAAGAGAACCTTCACAAGGCGCTGTTCTCTCTGTTTGCCTGGTTCAACTATATTCTGCTGCTGTGGGGACATTACCACGAAGGGTGGCGCGGACGCCGCGTGGTGTGCTTCACCTTGGTGGGCGCACTGTTACTGGCGCTGGCGTACTTCGGCTGCCGTGTTATTCAGCACTTAGCGTGACGAGAGACGAACAAAAAAAGGCACCTGGTGAAGGGTGCCTTTTTTATTGTTAGATATGCAATTCTGCCAGTTTATCTTTCGGTAACGCCAGATCGTCGTTCTGGTTGACACCAATCGGATGCGCCAGAATATGGCGCGCAATATCCTGCGCCTCTTCCAGAGAGTGCATCTCAAAGGTGCCGCACTGGAACTCGTTCAGCTCAGGGATTTTGCGCTGATCGGTCACTTTGAGCACATCCTCCATCGCCGCGCTCCAGGCACTGGCCACGCGTTGCTCTGCCGGTGTGCCAATCAGGCTCATGTAAAATCCCGTGCGGCAACCCATCGGAGAAATATCGATAATCTCGACGCCATCACCGTTGAGATGGTTGCGCATGAAACCGGCAAACAGG
>NZ_JAGFPF010001015.1:0-776 GCF_025962695.1 Candidatus Symbiopectobacterium sp. NZEC135
CGCTGAAAAAGCCGCCAGCGCGCCGATTTTATCAACGCTTCTGACGCAATGCGCTGCATAAAGACAGAAAAAACGCTGGCAATGATAACGGGTTTTATTATCATCCATCTACTGACACTTAAGAACCTTAACAGGTCGTTATGCGCTATTTGCCCGTTGTGCTTATTACTCTGATCGCCTCCAGCCTGTTGCCCGCGCGGGCACAACCCCCTGTCGCCACGCTCTCTGAAAACGCAAAGCGCTACTTCAGCATTGAGCAACACGATATGGAAAGCACGCGCCAGCTTCAGTACCGTATCTTCATCGCCACGCCACGCGATATTGCCGCACAGGAGAAACGTCCGGTGCTCTACGTGCTGGACGCCAACGCCCAGTTCCCGCTGGCGGTCAACAGTTACACCCCCGCGCAGGGGCCTGCGCCGGTGATTGTCGGCATCGGCTATCGTATCGATCAGGGTTATGACATTCCTGCCCGCACCCGCGACTACACGCCCCCCGCCCCGACACCCGATCCGGATTTTGGTGCGGGAGGAGAAGCGGAGCTATTTTATCAGTTTATCCAACACAGTGTGAAACCGTGGGTAGAAACACAAGCCCCCGTTAATCCACAGCAGCAAACACTCGCCGGCCACTCCTTTGGCGGGTTATTCGTACTGTATACCCTGTTTAACCATGGGGAATCCTTCCAGCGCTATCTGGCCGCCAGCCCGTCTATCTGGTGGGGAGACGGTGTGGTCATCCCCAAACGTTCACCGCTGCTTACCGCGCAACCGACC
>NZ_JAGFPF010001016.1:0-776 GCF_025962695.1 Candidatus Symbiopectobacterium sp. NZEC135
TGATTCAAGTGGAGCAAAGCGGTGGCGATTCTTTGATAAAAGATATCTCCAGCATGTTGCCGGATGCTAAGCCACAATCAGCTGCTGAAATTGAGTTAATTAAATCGCGTATGGTAATGGGGAAAACCATTAACGATCTGGCGTTGGATATTGATGTACGTCAGAAGTATTTTCCTCTCGTTGGGCGAGGCGTTGCGCGGTTAACGGGTGCTGAGCCGGGTAAAATCGCCATTTCACGTTTAGATGTACCTGAAAGTTGGCAAGATGAAGTGATTACGCTCGAGGTGCTCGATAACCAAAGTTATCGTATATCGGGCGGTGACACACTCAGCTTTGATGGCAAAGTTGGTCAAGTAGAAAGCCATAACAGCATTGAAATACTGGTCAGTGATATTGAAGCTGAAAAAGGGACGGTTTTCCGAATGAGAAAGCTCAATCCTTTAACGGCCATCAATAGTTTGTTGGACGATTTTACCGTCGCAGACAAAGGGAAAGACACTGGTGTGTTAGGTTTAAGTCTGGAAGGTACCGATCCGACGTTAACCACTAAAGTTTTAAACAGTGTTAGCCAAAACTATTTGCAGCAGAATGTAGAGCGTAAATCAGAAGAGGCGGCGCGCAGCCTTGAATTTTTAAAAGAGCAATTGCCGAATATCCGTGGCCAGTTAAATGATGCAGAAAATAAATTAAATACCTTCCGCCAGCAGAATGACTCAGTAGATTTATCCTTGGAAGCTAAAGCGGTATTAGACACCATGGTGTCTGTTGAATCTCAG
>NZ_JAGFPF010001017.1:0-776 GCF_025962695.1 Candidatus Symbiopectobacterium sp. NZEC135
ATCTTAGCCAGATCCCTCTTTCACTTGTGCAGAGAATTGAATATATCCGTGGTGCGCGTTCGGCTGTGTATGGATCAGACGCGATCGGTGGAGTAGTCAACATTATTACCACCAGAGAAAAGGAAGGTACAACGCTCGGCGCTGGGGTCGGTTCTAAGGGATATCAGTCTTACGATGGTTCCACGCAACAAATGATTGGTAATGCGACACGTATTACTTTGGCGGGTAATTATACCTATACCAAAGGATATGATGTTGTTGCTGGTTTCCCTGATGCCAGTGGCAATAAGGCCCAGCCTGATCGTGATGGTTTCATGAGTAAATCGATTTACGGCAATGTTGAACATCAGTTTAACGATGAATTTAGCGGGTTTGTTCGTGGTTATGGATTTGATAACCGAGCTAATTATGATGGGTATAACACCACTGAAAATGATCCACCGTATTCATTCTTAGGGATACCAGACACTCGTCAGCTATATAGCCAAACTTGGGATACAGGCTTACGTTTCCAGCGTGATATTTTATCAACGCAGGTGATTGCTAGCTATAGTCGCACGAAGGATCTGAATTTTGATCCTAAGAATGGTCGCTACGGCGCTGCGTCTACGTTAGATGATGTAGATCAATATAATTTACAATGGGGTAATAGCGTTCAGATAGGAAAAGGAACTGTTAGCGCTGGCGTAGATTGGCAAAAACAGGTTTCTGAGCCAGGAACAAATTATGTTGCCAAAGGCCACGAACAACGCAATACGGGTATCTATATTACAACT
>NZ_JAGFPF010001018.1:0-774 GCF_025962695.1 Candidatus Symbiopectobacterium sp. NZEC135
AGCGCCACCGGTTTCTGGTTGATCACGGTACGCATTACCAGACAATGCCCAGCCTGATTGGTAAACCCGGTTTTGGTCAACTGAATATTCCAGTCATTCTTGTAGACCAGATGATTGGTATTGCGAAACGGCAGGCTGTAACCCGGATTGGTGAAGGTGGCGGTTTTCTCCTGCGTGGTACTCAACTGACTCAGCAGCGGATATTGCTTGCTGGCGATCAGTAATTTGATCAGATCGCGTGCGGTAGAAACGTTGTTGATCGACAACCCCGTTGGTTCCACGTAGCGGGTGTGCGTCATGCCCAACGCTTTTGCCTTGGCGTTCATCGCGGCGATAAACGCCTGATAGCCCCCCGGGTAGTGATGTGCCAGACTGGCAGCAGCGCGGTTTTCCGAGGACATCAGGGCCAGCAGCAGCATGTCGCGACGGCTGATTTGGCTGTTCAAGCGGACGCGAGAATAAACGCCCTTCATTTCCGGCGTGTGGCTGATATCGACCGAGATAATTTCATCCAACGGTAAATTCGCATCCAGCACCACCAGCGCCGTCATCAGTTTGGTGACAGAGGCGATAGGCACCACCACGTCGGGGTTAGTGGAATAAAGCACTTTATTATCACGCAGATCGACCACCATCGCACTGCCTGAGGCGATCTCTTGATGCGCGCTTGCAATGGCTGGCGCATCCGTTTTCGCCAACACGGAGGGGGTGAATGTCATGTGCGTGGACAGCAACAGCAATGCGAGCAGAGAAAACTTATGTTTTTTAATCATT
>NZ_JAGFPF010001019.1:0-774 GCF_025962695.1 Candidatus Symbiopectobacterium sp. NZEC135
CGCCGCAGGGGCGATAGGTTCTTCTTCTGCCGCCGCCGCCACCGGTTCTTCTGCGGCGTGCAGATAAAACGGTATTGGCGTCAGCAACGATATTGCCAGCGATAAATAGAGTTTATTGCGGATAATCCTTGTTGTTTTTTTTAATAACATTGCATTTAAGCCCGACATCCTCCCTCCTGATAAATTTGTCAGATATACCTAATGTGTGAGTGTTATTAGAGCGTCAGTATTCAAGGCAAAACACTGCCGAGCCGATTTTAAAAAATCAGCTGTCAGCGTTGAAAAGGCCCCATTAATTAAATAGGACAGTGTTAAGTTTTTATATTAAATACAACAACGTTTTGTTAACATAATTTCAATTTGTAAATATCCACTGAAAGTGTCGGGCATTGTGTCTTTGCTTCGTTAGCTAAGGAAGTAATTAAACTGAGTTAGTATTTCTGAATTCTGTATTTAGCGTTATTGAATTAAATAACGTGAATAATATTCATAGGCAATCAGTGAGAATGTTCTGGTCGCGTGAGCCAGGCGTGGATTTAATAAAATACGCTAAGGAAGGACATGGTTTTAAGTGAATTAGAGGAGTGATAATTTCTTGTTGGGATTATTACCTGATGTGACAGGTGATTTGCCAGCAATAAAAAAAGAACCCGATGCCACAGCACCGGGTTCTTCGGCAGAATCAAACCGCCAGTGCACAGGCGGTTAAGGAAAAATGGCCATTACAGCTTTTCGGCGTTTTCCGTCAGGTATTTGGCAACGCCATCTGGCGAT
>NZ_JAGFPF010001020.1:0-762 GCF_025962695.1 Candidatus Symbiopectobacterium sp. NZEC135
ACCCCAATTTTGCCATGCAGCATATTCGCGATCAGGATGATATTTATCCGGTATTTCGCGAATTGTTCCGCAAACAAACCGTTCACGGCTAATCGTCTCACCTTCCGCCAGCCTTCGCGCTGGCGGACACTAAACCCGTGTCAATTCGCGTCAAACCGCGGCGTGGTCTCAGGCAAGGTTGAATCCCCTGCGCCCAGTGCACGTTGCAGCATCACCGTGTCCAGCCAGCGCCCGTGTTTTAACCCTACGCTTGCCAGCGTTCCTACCAGCGAGAAACCGGCCTGACGGTGTAAATGCAGCGATCCCTCGTTTTCACTGTTGCCCACTACCGCAATCAGTTGACGAAAGCCGTGTTGCTCCGCCCACTCAATGGCATGGGCGAGCAGTGCTTTTCCCACGCCCTGTTGTTGGCATTGCGGATCCAACATAGATCGAATCTTCAAGCGTATACTGGTAGGCCAGACGCTCACGGTAGCGTGACAGATAGCAATACCCAGTCAGGCGACCGTTTTTGATGGCGACAAACCAGGGCAGGCCGGCGTCGTGGTTTTTCTTCAATCTGGCGTGCATCTCGTTTATATCCGGTGGCTCTGTTTCAAACGATGCGGTGCCATGGATGACGTGATAGGCATAAATTTTCTGGATAGCGCTAATGTGTTGTGGTTCTGCTGCAATAATGTCCACGGTTTTACTCCCAAAAAAAACCGATCACAGGCTACGTGAAATCAGCCAAGGCTGATACCCACCTACGCTTATAACCTG
>NZ_JAGFPF010000101.1:0-7672 GCF_025962695.1 Candidatus Symbiopectobacterium sp. NZEC135
CAGGTCCGATCATTACGCATACAGGATGTCGTCATGCAGTTATTGAATTTAAAACAGGCCAGATGGCTGAGCCTGGGTTTTATGTTTGGGGGATTGCTGCTGCTGTTGTCACTACGGCTGTTAACGTGTTTTGTCGCCGGTTTTTTGGTGTATGAAATCGTTAATCTGCTGACGCCCCATTTCCAAAAAATCATCAGTGGGAAACGCGCACGCTGGGTGGTAGTGGCGATAATCAGTACGCTGGTAGTGAGTCTGCTCAGCCTGCTGTTTGGCAGCCTGACAGGGATCGTGATGCAGGAAATGCGTGACACCTCGGCCTTTAATGCGCGTATCGGCTTGATTCTCAATGACGTCCAACGGCACATTATGATTTATTTGCCGGGTTACTTGCCAGTGAGTGTTGAAGAGCTGCAACACGAATTTATGCGCTGGGTGCAGGAACATATCGTGATGCTGCAAACCATGGGCAAAGATTTCCTGCACGGTTTTGTCACCATGTTGATTGGTATGGTGTTGGGGGCGATCGTGTCGCTGTACAACGTGCAAGAGGATACGGAAAAACCGTTGCTCAAATCGGAACTGATGCGGCGCGTTTCGCTGCTGTCGATGTCCTTTCGCAATATCGTGTTCGCTCAGGTGAAAATCTCCTCGGTTAACACTATCCTCTCTGCGGTGTTTATTCTCGGCGTACTGCCCTGTTTTGGCGTGCACCTGCCGTTTGCCAAAACGCTGGTGGTGCTGACCTTCATCTTTGGTCTGATACCGGTCATAGGCAACCTGATATCCAACTCCATCGTGTTTATTTCTGGTTTGTCGATCTCTCTGCCAGTGGCACTGGCGGCGCTGGTTTATCTGATGCTGATTCACAAACTGGAATACTTCCTCAATGCACAGATTGTCGGCACCCGAATCAAGGCGCATGCGTGGGAAATCTTGCTGGCGATGTTGGTGTTTGAAGCGGCGTTTGGTATTCCGGGCGTGATCGCTGCACCGATTTACTATGCCTACCTGAAAAGTGAGTTGAAGGAAGCGGCGCTGATTTAAGGTGGGGAAATACGTCAGCCCGCGAGTGCGGGCTGACAGACGGTATTAGCGTTCAGAAGTAGCAACTTGCGGTGCAACGGCTTCCGGTTGTACGCCCAGTGGGTTATTGCCCCAGCACTGTTCGTACTTCCAGCCGGTCAACTCTTCTGCGACCGCTCTGGCGTGCACCGGTACATCGGCGATAGCGCCACCGGCCTTGATACGCGCAATCTCTTCCAGCAGGATGGCGTGATTTTCACGATCGAGCTTCATCTGCGTGGTGTAGTAGATGGCGACCAGTGCCAGCCCAATAACACCCAGTGAGAACACGCCGACAATCGCCAGCACGGCGCTTTCAGGCTGTGCTGAATGACCAGAAACAAACCCGAACTGCGTCAGCGTCCATCCCATGGCGAACACAATCACCGAGCGCACCATTTTGCCTGCGAACGTCATGGCACCGGCGTAAATCCCTTCACGGCGGCGGCCCGTCAGCACTTCATCCACATCGGCCAGGAAGGTGTAGACCGTCCACGGAATGTAGTAGATGCCGCCGGTGCTCAGACCAAAAATGGCGGTGATCCCAAACAGCACGGCGATGGTGGCACCGTCTGACCAGTTGGCAAAGTACAGTGCGGCGTAAGCGATAACGCTCACGATAACCACCATCAGCGCCAAACGGAACGGACGCGCAAAGCCCATTTTCACGCAGATACCGATGAATGCCGCAGTAGAGATAAGCTGCATGATGGAGCTAAAGCTGTTCAACTGCGAGACCAGCGCGGTGTTTTGCTTTAACCCGAAGACGATGAAATAGGTGAAAGCAGAAGCGAACAGCCATTCAGCGCCAAAACCGAACAGGTACATCCCCAGATGCTTGCGGAAAATACGCAAACGGAAGGTGGAAAGCATGTCCACGCTCAGTTTTTTCAGCGTTTGCCACAGGTTAGCGGTTTTTTCATGCACCAGTTCGTTCAGCGGGCGTTCCCAAGAGGTGGTGTACAGGGCAATCATTGCCGCGCACATGATGAACCCGTAGGTCAGGCCGGTGTAAAAGAATGGCGTCGCGGAGTCTTTACCGTAGATAGCGATAAATTGGCCGGGGATAAAGGCAGCCAGGAAGTTGGCCAGCTTACCGAAAATGGCTTTAGAACCGGTCAACTTGGAGCGGATCTTGAAGTCGTGCGTCATTTCGGTCGCCAGCGTTTCGTATGGCACCATAATGGAGGTGTAAATCAGCTCAAACAGCACGTAGGTCGCCATGTAGTACCAGAAGCCGAAGCCACTGACCCACAGCAACGGATAGACCAGCACCAGCGGTACACCCAGCAGAATAAAGAAACGGCGACGCCCAAACAGGCGGCCTAGCCGGGTATTGTGGAAGTTATCACTGACATAACCCATCACAGGATTGCTGATGGCATCAATGATACTGGCAACGGAGAAAATGGACGCCGCTTCAACCAGCGTAAGCCCACAAAAGGTGGTATAAAAATACATCAGCCATGCGCCGCTGATCGCCAACGCGCCGCTGCCGAGCAGGTTTGCGCTGCCGTAGCAGAACGTGTGCTTAAAGGTGATAGGTTTACTCATGATCAATTTGCCTACATTTTTAAAACAATATTTCATTTGGTATGAACCGATATTCCTATCATTTGCTCTATTCCGGCGAAAGTAAACTGACGATCACGCTTTTAGGGTGATTTAATGGCAATTTGTCAACTTGATCATGAAATTACATTTTCTAATTTGACCCTGATTATATGATGAGAAATCTTATTTATAATCACGCAATGCGATGATTTATTATCGTAACACAATAAAATTTGGTTTTATCTCATTCTGAATGAAGAACCTATGGCACTATTAACTGCTAAATAAAGGTGATCTTTATCATAAAAACAGATGAATACGGAGATGTGGCATTTCATCGGCGAAAACGGCCTTCAGTCGGTGTAGCCCATCGCGTTAGGCATGCCGAAAACAGAGAGTGGGGGATGTAGGGAAAATGCATCTGTCGCAAATGCTACCGGTGTCGCAGTTGCTACCACGATCGCAATCGTTTTTGCTCACAAACTGATACCATCAGAGGGCAGAATTCGTTGCTGTCTGGGAGCAGCGGAAATAACACAGCCAATTAATTTAATTAAAAAAACCTATGCCAATAATAATAAATCTGGATGTGGTGCTGGCACAAAAGAAGATGCGATCGCGTGAGCTGGCCCAACGTATCGGCATTACTGAACAAAATTTGTCGCTATTAAAATCAGGTAAGGTGAAAAGCATTCGCTTTGCAACGCTGGAAAAAATCTGTGAGGTGCTGGAATGCCAGCCCGGCGACATTCTCGCCTATCGCCGGGAAGCGCAGTGACTGAGTGTCGTGTTAGTCGGACAGGCTTTGGGCCAGTTCAGTGACAACGACCAACGCGCCTTTGTCGCGCAGGCGCAAGTAGGCGTCGGTTAACGCGTGCACCAGCGGCAGGTCGGTGTGCAGGTCATCACCAAATACCGCCGTCAGCCCCAATAAACCCTGCACGCGCGCTTCGTCGTCTGGGGTGGATGCCACAATGCTCTGTAAGGTGGTCTTCAGCGGGTCGCGAATATCAATCTCCGCGCCGCGATCGTCTATCCCGCCAATATAGCGCATCCATCCAGCTACGCCGAGAATCAGCGCATCACAACGGCTGCCGTTGCGCCGATGCCAGCGCAACCCGTCGAGCAGGCGCTGCGGTAACTTTTGCGATCCGTCCATGGCTATCTGCCAGGTGCGGTGGTGTAGCGCAGGGTTAGCAAAACGCGCAAGCAGGCGCTCGGCATAGTCTGTCAGGTCAACGCCGGAGATAGTCAACGTCGGGGCTTGTTCTGCCAGCATCAGGTGGCGCACGGCGCGGCGGAAGTGCGCATCGGCCATGCAGTCGCTGATATGGGCGTAACCCGCAAGATAGCCGAGATAAGCTAAAAACGAGTGGCTACCGTTTAGCATCCTGAGCTTCATGGTTTCATAAGGTGCAACATCCTTCACCAATTGTACCCCTGCTGCCTCCCAATGCGGTCGGCCCTGCGTAAAACGATCTTCCACAACCCACTGAATATAGGGTTCGCAGGCGATAGCGCAGGGATCGTCAACGCCAACAGCCTCCGCGACGTCGTGCAGCGTTTGTGCCGTCGCGGCAGGCACGATGCGATCCACCATGGTGGAAGGGAAAGCCACTGCACGTTCAATCCATGCGGCCAACGCGGGCGCAATCAGGCGGGCGAAATCAAGCACCGCGCGCTGAGCGGCCTTGCCGTTTTCTGGCATGTTATCGCAGGAAAGTACGCTGAAAGGCGGGATGCCCTGCGCATGACGCCGACGCAGCGCTTCGGTAATGATACCCGGCACTGACAGCGGCTCGCGCGGATAGCGCAGGTCATGCTGGATATGGGCATTGGTGGTGTCCAGATTGCCGTGTGCGCCCGCCAGACAATAGCCTTTTTCCGTAATGGTCAAGGAAACAATCTCCGTTTGCGCATCGGCAAGCTGTGTCAAAATGGCCTCTTTGCCTTCAACAGCGGCGTGCAGCGACGCGCACACTGCGCCCACCACGATAGCCTGATTGCCACTTTCCCCCTTTTCCAGCACGGTAAACAGGTGCTGCTGTTCACGTAGCGCTGAAATCAGGCTGTCATCGCTGAACAGCACCACTTCACACAGCCCCCAATCGCCGCCTTCTTGGTTAAGAACGCGGTGCGTGAGTAGCGCCTGATGGGCTCGGTGAAAAGCACCAAACCCGATATGTACAATACGCGGGCGTAGGGCTTGGCGATCGTAGCGAGGTACATCGACATTTTTCGGCAGGGTGACAGTGGCGATATTTTGCTTTTTCTCAGTCATTTATTTGTTTTTTTGCAGGTGATCATGAGCTAAAGGTAGCTGTGATTTTGCACCGATGCAACGGGGGGCTCTGAGGAAGAAAACTTATGCTCGTTTCTCCTAACTTATCGCGTTTTCTTCTAGCTGTGGCTCAGTCGTGGCGATTTTTGTCTGCTATTTTAGGATGATACCCACCATCCACACGCATAGAAAGGTCTGCGCGATGAAACTGGAATCCCTCGTTTTACACCACGGCTACACCTCGGAAGCAACCACAAAATCTGCGGCCGTGCCGATTTACCAGACAACTTCTTACACATTTGATGATACGCAGCATGGTGCTGACCTGTTCGATCTCAAAGTGGCGGGCAACATCTACAGCCGTATTATGAATCCCACGAACGCGGTGCTGGAAGCGCGTTTGGCAGCGATTGAAGGCGGGATTGGCGCATTGGCGCTCGCCTCGGGCATGGCAGCGATCACCTATGCGCTGCAAGCGCTGACGCAGGTGGGTGACAATATCGTCAGCACTAGCCAGCTGTACGGCGGCACCTATAACCTGTTTGCGCATACGCTGCCGCGTCAGGGGATTGAAGTGCGTATGTTTTCTGCCGAGGATTTCGACGCTCTCGACGCGTTGATTGACGATCGCACCAAGGCGGTATTCTGTGAATCCATCGGCAATCCGGCAGGCAACGTGGTAGATATCGCGCAGATTGCCGCTATCGCCCATCGCCACGGCGTGCCAGTGATTGTCGATAACACGGTAGCAACGCCAGTGCTGTGTCGCCCGTTCGAGCATGGGGCTGATATCGTGGTGCATTCTCTAACCAAATACATCGGTGGACACGGCTCCACGATTGGTGGCGCCATTATTGATAGCGGCAAATTTGACTGGGTTGCCAATAAGGCGCGCTTCCCTCTGCTCAGTGAGCCGGACCCCTCTTACCACGGCGTGGTGTACACCGAGGCATTCGGACCGGCAGCGTATATTGGCCGCTGCCGCGTCGTCCCGCTGCGTAATACCGGCGCGGCGCTGTCGCCTCATAGTGCCTTTTTGTTATTGCAGGGGTTGGAAACGCTCAGTTTGCGCATTGAGCGCCATTGCAGCAATGCCGAAGTGCTGGCGGGTTATCTCTCGTCTCATCCGCTGGTGACCTGGGTGAACTACGCGGCCTTACCGCACAGCCCGTATAAGCCGACGTGCGACAAAATTTCTGGTGGCAAAGCCTCTGGGATTATCAGCTTTGGCATCAAGGGCGGCAAAGCGGCTGGCGGACGTTTTATCGATGCGTTGCAGATGATCCTGCGGTTGGTGAACATTGGTGATGCAAAATCACTGGCCTGCCATCCGGCCACGACCACGCACCGTCAACTCAACGCGCAAGAGTTAGCCCGCGCAGGGGTGAGTGAAGATCTGGTGCGTATCTCCGTCGGGATTGAGCACATTGACGATATTATTGCGGATGTGTCGCAGGCGCTTGAGGCTTCACAGCTCGGAGCATAGCAGGGCGTTACAGAAAGGGTGATGTGAGAAGGGATGCTCGATAAGTTCCCCGGCGGATGCCGGGGAATGAAGGTATGCAACTTTGGCAATCAGGAGCGGTTGGCATCCGTTTGCGGTACAGCTGTTTCAACGGGCTGCTGAACGTCATTCGGTACGGCAACCGGTGCGTCTTGCGGTGCCAGCGTTTCCAGCGGTTGTGCTGGTTCCTGCGCACCGTTGATCTTGGTCGGCATGCCGGAACGCGTTCTGATGGCGCTATCCACATCGCTGGTGTTCACGCTCACGTCAGCAATGACTTTGCTAACTTTGGCGGTGATGCTGATCGGGGCTGGTGCGTCGGAGTGGAACTCTTCTACGGTACGAGACAGCGGATCGTGCACTTCAACGTAGCGCGAACCGTCTGGCTCCACGGTGGCTTTTACCGGCTCATTGATAAACTGAACGCGGGTGCCAACCGGCACGTTGTTGAACAGGAATTTGATGTCGTCAGCGCGCAGGCGCACGCAACCGTGGCTCACACGCAGGCCGATACCGAAGTTGGCGTTGGTGCCATGAATCGCATACAAGTTGCCGATGTAGAGCGCATACAGCCCCATCGGGTTATCCGGGCCTGCCGGATAGACTTTGGGCAGATATTCGCCGCGTGCTGCATATTCAGCGTGCATTTTGGCGGTTGGCGTCCAGGTTGGACCCGCTTTTTTACGCTGTACGCTGGTGGTCCAGTTGACCGGCGTATCTTTACCCAACTCACCGATGCCGATAGGCAATACGATGACGGTTTTGCTGCCTTTCGGGTAGTAATACAGGCGCATTTCGGCGCTGTTGATAACGATGCCTTCGCGCGGCGCATCTGGCAGAATCAACTGCTGCGGAATAATCATTTTGCTGCCCGGCTGCGGCAGGTAGACATCCGCAGTGGGGTTCGCTTCCATCAGGTTGCTCAGGCCCATTTGGTACTGGGCGGCAAAGGCTTCCAACGGCAGCGTGCTGTCGGTTGGAACGGTAATTTCCAGGTTTTCCCCGATCAGACGGCTGTTGGCCGGCGGCAGCGGATAAACAACGGCGAATGCTGATTGACTAAAAGCAGCAGCGGCCAGAAGGGTGGTTAAGATCGCGCGAATACTCATCTTCATATCTTTATTGAGTGTGTGATGCCCGAAGGGCTGTGGTGTTGGTTGTTGTTAGCGGTTGAACCGCCCGGATGCGCATTATATGGTCAGAACGGCCTCGGAGGGAAATAGCATGTGCAATGAATCACATTTTTTGCCTCCGGGATGCAAAAAAGGGGA
>NZ_JAGFPF010001023.1:0-771 GCF_025962695.1 Candidatus Symbiopectobacterium sp. NZEC135
CCAACAACGGCGGGTTGGTTCAGCGCACCGATTCCGGAGAATGTGTGGCGCAAACGCCGCTGAGCTTTGACGACTACCTTTACTGTGAAGCGCTTTCTCGCGCATTGAACGTGCACCTGCATGCGTTGGACTTCAACACCGTCTATACCGCCAATAAAGACATCAGTCGCTATACCGTTTATGAATCGCACCTGACGGGCATGCCGTTGAAATACCGGGCCGTTGAGGAGATGGACCGCACCCTGACCTTCCCGAAGGTGATGATGATTGATGAGCCAGCGCTTCTGGATAACGCGATTCGCCACATTCCTGACGAAGCCCGAGCGCGCTACACCATTATCAAGAGCGCGCCCTACTATTTAGAGATTATGGATAAGCGGGTTAACAAAGGCGAAGGCGTGCGTTTGCTGGCGGAGTATCTTGGACTGACAGCGGAAAACGTGATGGCGATTGGCGATCATGAAAACGATCTGGCCATGATTAGCTATGCAGGCACTGGGGTTGCCATGGGGAACGCCATTGATGAGGTCAAGGCGATCAGCCAATTTGTCACCCGTCCTAATACGGAAGACGGTGTGGCCTACGCGATTGAAAAATTTGTCCTGAAAACAGCGCATTGAGTTGTGCTGACCATAAAAAAACGGCGCTTCTCCGTGAGGGAAAGCGCCGTTTTTTTGGGCTACAGCGGGTGATTATTTGTAGATAATCGCTGTGCCGCGCAGCAGGTCGCTACCGGTGGTGTTGGTGATAGAGAAGGCTTTCGCGCCTGCT
>NZ_JAGFPF010001024.1:0-771 GCF_025962695.1 Candidatus Symbiopectobacterium sp. NZEC135
CAAGCGGGTTTTGTTCCCCTTCTTGAACAAGGAAACAGCAAGGTGCCTGATATGACTGACCCTGTCACAGTATCTGACGTGTCCAGCGCTGTCGATGTGCGGCCCGTGGCGGAATATGTGCCTGCTGTGGGTCCTGTGCATGACATCAGAGGGCAATACGGCACGTTCCGCTCGCCAGCGGATGTAACCCAGCCCCAGCGTAATGAGCCAATGACCACACCCTTTACCACGATTACACAGCGAGAGAGGTTGAATGCGTTGCGCCTTGGTGACTCTCGTGACGATCAAACGGTGCGGATCAGCTACCCGTTCCAACGTTGGTTTGGCGAACACTCCGTCAAGGTGTCGCTACGGCGTGACAGCCTGTTTGAAAGCGCAATGGTTCTGCAACCGTCCGATGTGCGCGCCTCCGATGCGTTAACCCGGCAACTTGATCACTGGCCAAAGCAGACTCCGCACATTTTGCTTCCCGATAGCGTGGGCGATGAACAGCAGCAAGGCCAGCAGCAACGAGAACAGGAAGAGGAACAATAATGAATGTGCGGGAGCGGTTGCGTCGCAGGCCTCAGCAGGTCAATGTCGCCTGGGAAGCAGCACTGCCTGTTCCGGGCAGTGAGATTGCGCAACCCAGTCCCTCGCGTCGTTACCTCAGCCTTGATTTAACGGATGAGGAGCAGAATTGTGCCCAGGCATGGGTTGATGCCGATGAGTGGGCTGCGGCGAGTGGGTGTGAACTGCCTGGTATTGCGTGGGAACAGGTGCCGCTTGGCT
>NZ_JAGFPF010001021.1:0-771 GCF_025962695.1 Candidatus Symbiopectobacterium sp. NZEC135
GGCCACGACGCACACCATCGGGGAGCAATGATATGAACACGCTGACTGTGACGTTATCCGAGGGGACGCGCCTACGTATCGAGCAGGTTGTCACCGTCCTGCTGGCGGCCCTGCTACACGCGGGGGTGATTTATTACCTATCGGCGACATCGGCGGTGGTCATGCCGCCTTCGGCCGCGCCTGCGATCAGCGTGGAACTGGCACTCAGTGCCGAAACAGGCATAACCGCAGCGGCTCCACCCGCGCAACCGGCAGAAGCGACACCGCAAGAGAGTACGCCGCCACCCGAGCCGCAAACGCCCGCCGCTGTGCCACAGGAGGCACCCGCACCGGAAGCCGTGAAGCAGCCACCGGCGAAAAAACCGGTAGCCAAGGCACAGGCCCGCAAAGCGCCAAGCGCTGAACCACAGCAAACGGCCGAGCGGAGCAATGCAACACCGGGCAGTCATGCCAGCGCCAACACGGAAGCCCCGGCGTCCGCCAGCGCGTCAACGGCATCCGAAGGTGCCATTACGCCAGCGTCTGCCACTGCGGATCACCTGAATAACCCACCGCCGCAATACCCTGCTCTGGCGTTGAAGCGCAAATGGCAGGGCACGGTACAGCTACGGGTACAGGTGCTGGAATCCGGGCGGCCGGGTGAAATCCAGATAGCACGCAGCAGCGGGCGCGACATTCTCGATCAGGCGGCGGTGGCGGCAGTCCGGCAATGGTCATTCGTTGCGGCGCGCCGGGGAGGAACACCGATGGAGAGCTGGGCCAGCTTTCCGC
>NZ_JAGFPF010001022.1:0-771 GCF_025962695.1 Candidatus Symbiopectobacterium sp. NZEC135
GGCGTGCGCCGTCTGACCCGCCGCTGCCGGTGGTGACGTCATCGCTGACGTCATCATCCCCGTCTCCCGTGAGCCGGTCGTGGACCGATCGATCTCGGCCGTCCGTTTTGGATCAAGTCGATCTCGGCCGTCCGTTCGCGTGAACCGCCGCCGTGCGCCCGGTCCACCGAAACCCTAGCCCGCTGACGCAATAATCCTCCTTTTCCTTTTCAAAAATAATTCATTATTGCGTCATAATTCAATTTTAAGCCGATTTAAGTGTTTTAATCCGATTTAATCTTTAAAAATTCATAACTAATTCATCTTAGCTCCGATTTAGTTGGTTCAAGTCTCTAAATTTTTCTAAAATTGAGATCTACATGTTAAAAATATCCACATGTACTGTTCATGCTTGTTTATGTGCTGTTTTGGTGATTTTGTTCTTTTCTGCTTAGATTCCGTCGTTTCCGGAGAGTCCGTTTTCGCCGGAGAAGAGTTTGAAGAATTCCAAGGCCAGAAGGCAAGTCACACAGATCCCAAACAACCCTTTGAGCATGTTGATCCTATTTAAAGCTATTGTTTCTATTCAACTATTGCATTTATTTTCGAATGTCATTGGGTGGAATTAACCTATTCTTTGTTATAGCCCTTTTGTTCTTGTTTACCTTATTCCTTGATACCTTGGGTTATAATAATTTGACTGGTTGAACTTTATTTATATGGGTTCAACTAGATATTAGGTACAATTGCTTAGCCCTGCTTAGAAACATTAGCTCACTTTTGGGATAACTC
>NZ_JAGFPF010001025.1:0-770 GCF_025962695.1 Candidatus Symbiopectobacterium sp. NZEC135
ACAGCTCCTGTTTTAATTCCAGTGCGGCGATAAAGATCAGATAAAAAACCAGACAGCACCAGACGAGTCGAGGTTGCCAGTCCACACTTTTCTCACCGCTAAGATAATTAAGCGTTTTATCGGGGAAGCAGAACCAGCACAACACCAGTAATGTCGCCATCATTGCCAGCGCCAGCGGCGTCATCTGCCAGATGAAGGCCAGAAATGATAGGTCTGAACGTCCCCACAGCAAAATATTCTGCGGGTTGCCAATCGGGGTGAGCAGGGAACCGGCGTTAACTGCCAGCGCTTCAAAAATGATCAGACGATTGATCGGTATTCTGCACAACTTCTTTAAGGTAATCGTCAGCGGCACCACAATAAACAGCGCCACATCGTTAGTCAGAAAGGTGGACAGTGTCGCGGCGGCCAGCACCATAAATATCGCCAGTCGCCGTTGACTGTGAAAACGCCTCACCATACGACGCCCTAGTACATCAAAATAGCCGCTGAGCTCCACGCCTTTCGTCAATAACATCAATCCGCTCAGGGTGATGATGGTATGCCAGTCAATTGCCCCAGGCCAGGTAGCAGGAGCGAAAGGCA
This sequence comes from Candidatus Symbiopectobacterium sp. NZEC135, assembly GCF_025962695.1. Classification (NCBI taxonomy): domain Bacteria; kingdom Pseudomonadati; phylum Pseudomonadota; class Gammaproteobacteria; order Enterobacterales; family Enterobacteriaceae; genus Symbiopectobacterium; species Candidatus Symbiopectobacterium sp. NZEC135. The sequence goes on from NZ_JAGFPF010001025.1 coordinate 586, forward strand.
CGGCGAAACAAAGACCGACGCCAATAATCAATAACAGGTGCAAAAAACGGTCGCGCAGTAAGGCGCGGAAAAAAGGCATACTCATTCAGACAGCAACCCTTGTTGCAAGGTGTAAAAAGAAAACACTCAAGTATTTCTGCGCTGACAGGGTGTTTTATCCCTTCCGTATCGGATGGTTTCCGGGT
>NZ_JAGFPF010001026.1:0-769 GCF_025962695.1 Candidatus Symbiopectobacterium sp. NZEC135
TGATATGAACGCTGGGGGCGTCATCTATCAGGCCGGTGTTGACGGCATAGATCATCACCTCATTAATACGCTGGCAGAGTCGCCTCACTGTTTCTAGCGCACCGCGTGTTTGTACCGGCTGCACGGCTTGTACCAAGGTGCGCGCTTTGATATCGGTGATGCAGAGATCGCAGATGGCAGGAAAGATGTCTTTTTCCAGCGAGCGCCAGATATCGGTGGCTTAGTCTTCGGTGATGCTGCTCTTTTTTACCTGTAACCAGCATTCAGCGACGACTTTGAAGGCGTTGGCTTTGACTTCTAACGCCTGCTTGCGTTGCGAAAGCTGGAATTCATAAGGATCAATATTTTTTGTCAGCAGTGTACGTGCATCTCGGCGACGCTGCCGGGCATCGGCTAGGGTGACTTCGGGATAGGGACCAAAAGTGAGCTTTGCCCGTTTTTTGCTAAAGGGGCGAAGATAACGGTATTGCCAGACTTTCTTACCGTTGGTTTTGATCAGCAGTTGCAGACCATCGCCATCATGCAGCGTGTAATCTACTTCTCCAGGCTTGGCGGCCTTGATCTCTGTATCCGTGAGCGGCTTTGTTAGACGAGCCATAGGTGCCTTGTTAGGTACCCGGGGAATAGGTACCTAGCCGTTGGGTACCTAACAAGGTACCTATGGGCACAGGAAGTCGGAATACGTCGAAGGACCTATAAGGAAACAAAAAAGCCCACAGGGCTTGCGCCGTGCGGGCTTTCAGGACTTTATCGGTCGACTCTGGTGATC
>NZ_JAGFPF010001030.1:0-768 GCF_025962695.1 Candidatus Symbiopectobacterium sp. NZEC135
ACGGCCCTGGGGAAGATCGGCGCGGTGCTTCCACAGCCGTTGCACTATGTGATGGAGCACTCGGGGCTACGCGTTGGCCCAAGCGAAGCGTATAAAAGTGACGATGACGTGATGTACCAACTGCGGTTGGCGATTCGCCATGAGCAGCGGATAGAGATTGCCTATTGTGACCTTAAAAACCGGCACTCAACGCGCACGCTATGGCCATTAGCATTAGGCTACTTCGATCAAACGCAACTGCTGGCGGCCTGGTGCGAGCTGCGGCAGGATTTCCGCCACTTTCGCACCGATCGTATCGCAACGCTGACGCGTTTGCCCGATCGCTTTCCCAAACGTCGTGAGCAATTGCTGCAAGCCTGGCGAAAAAGTGTGTTTGATACGGAAACGCCGCCGGACTCAAAGCCTACTGACAGAAACTGACACCCGATACCGCTAACGTACTCCCTGGCCTGATGCCGCTTGCGCAGGCCCTATCATTGTGACAAGGAGTACGTGATGACTTTTGCCCCGAACAGTCTGATCCTGTATGTGCAGGATGTTGATGTCAGCGCCCGTTTTTATCAAACCTTGCTTGGTGCGCCGCCGCTGGAAACCTTCCCCGATTTCACCCTGTTTGCGCTACAGCCGGAATTCTCACTCGGCTTACAGTCGCGTCAGGGCATATTCCCACCGCCGCAGCCGCAGGTGGGTGGCACCGAGCTGTGCATGAGTCAGGCGACGGACCGCGATGTGGATGCGCTTTACCGCGCGTGGGTCGCACAGGGCGTC
>NZ_JAGFPF010001029.1:0-768 GCF_025962695.1 Candidatus Symbiopectobacterium sp. NZEC135
AATATCGCGCTTGGAAGGACGGATACTGCGCGGTTTCATGCGTAAGCCAAAGGCCACGTTGTCAAAGACGGTCATGTGACGAAACAGCGCATAGTGCTGGAACACAAATCCCACGTTGCGATCGCGCACATCGTGCACCGACACATCTTCACCGTGAAAAACAATCTGTCCGCTGTCCGGCTTTTCCAGGCCAGCAATAATGCGCAGCAAGGTGGTTTTGCCACAGCCCGACGGCCCGAGCAGTGCCACCAGCTCGCCGCTGTTGATCGCCAGATTGATTTCATTCAAGGCCCGGAACTGGCCAAACTGTTTGTTTATATTACGGATATCAATGCTCATTTGGAGCCAGCTCCTGTTGGTGTTTCTCAACCTGTTTTGCCAGACGCCCTTCACTCCATTGGCGCAGCAGCAATACCACTAACGACATCAGCAACAATAAAATCGCCACGCTAAAAGCGGCTACAATGTTGTATTCGTTGTAAAGGATCTCAATGTGCAACGGTAAGGTGTTGGTCAAACCACGAATATGGCCAGATACCACGGATACCGCGCCAAACTCGCCCATCGCTCGTGCCGTACAAAGCACCACGCCGTAAATCAGCGCCCATTTCACATTGGGCAGCGTGATGTGCCAGAACATCTGCCAGCCGTTGGCGCCCAGCAAACGGGCCGCCTCCTCCTCCTGAGTGCCCTGCTGCTCCATCAAAGGAATCAGCTCGCGCGCCACATAAGGCAAGGTGACAAAAATGGTTGCCAGCACGATCCCCG
>NZ_JAGFPF010001028.1:0-768 GCF_025962695.1 Candidatus Symbiopectobacterium sp. NZEC135
AGGGCGCAGGCCGGTGGCGCGAAGCCAATCGACAATCGCCTGTGCGTCATCCATCGGGTGATAGTAAGTGGTGCGCCACAGGTCGACGTCGCAACCGGCATTGGTCAGCAGATCGTAATAGGCGCTGCTGGTGAGCAGGCGCTGGCGCACACTGGCGGTATCACCTATTTTATCACGCCAGCGTCCCTGTTCGGCCACCGTGCGCATCAGCCGGTGGCTGGGTTCGTCCAGGTTATCCGGCATCTGTACCGCCAGCATACCCCCTTGAGCCAGCTGCTGTGCCAAATGCGGAAACAGCTGTGCATGCTCCGGCACCCATTGCAACGAGGCGTTGGCATAAATCACATCCTGTGGCTGCGCGGGCCGCCAGGTGGCGATATCTGCTTGCACAAACCGCTGCTGCGGCAGGCGTTCGCGTGCTTGTGCCAGCATGGCTGCCGAAGTATCGACGCCCGTCACCGTCGCGTGCGGCCACGCCTGCGCTAACAGCTCAGTGCTGTTACCCGGCCCGCAGCCCAGATCGCTGACGGTGTTGGGATGCGGATGTGCAATGCGGGCAACCAGTTCTTGTGCCGGGCGGGTGCGTTCATTGGCAAAGCGTAAATAGAGCGCGGGGTTCCAATCTTTCATCGTTGTTCCTGATGGGTAGCAGACGGGGCAGGGTGAAAACAGCATGCCAGATTTCTTTCTCTGGCGCTTGTGGGGATACGTTGCCTTTTATTTCCAACGTATTGCGCGAATATGCGCCGATTGATTGTGTCTCACCCA
>NZ_JAGFPF010001027.1:0-768 GCF_025962695.1 Candidatus Symbiopectobacterium sp. NZEC135
ATCTACTCCACCAGCGGTCTGACCTTCTTTGGCGGCAAAGACGAGGACATCGGCACCCTGACCGGGTATGACAAGGGCAGTATCGGCACCATTTCCATTGCGGCCGGTGACCTGACCTTTGTTACAGGCAGCACGCTGCTTAATGACAACGTCATTCTGGGAGAAGGCCAGTTGGTGAATGGCTCAGCCCAGCTGATGATCAACAATGTGCTCACCATCGATGGCGACTATCAACAGGGGGGCGGTGCCAGCCTGCTGTTTGGCGTAAATAACTACCTTGCCACCAACGGTGATATCAACTCCTACAACGGGTATGGCCGCCTGGTGGTGTCCGGCAGTGCCAATATTACCAGCGGATCTAACGTGGGGCTGATGAGTAACGGCCAATATGCCTTCGCACAAGGTCAGCGCTATGTGGTAATTCGGGCAAACAGTGATGGCACCGACTACAACGCCGACAAACTGGATTACTGGGCTGATAATTACACCGGGATGCTGACCGGTAATACGGTAACGCACGGCAGCACCAGTGACCTGGTGGTGACGCTGGGTGACTGTAATGGCGATTACAAGCCGGTCGGTTACGCGACGACGTCAAACGCCGTCTCCTCATTGAACGGCCTGTTCAACTATGGCGGTACGGAATCGTCGCTGCTCAATCTGTTTAACGCCGGTGCTGCGGTAGGCAATACCGCAGAAGCCAACCGCGCGGGTGCGCAACTGAGTCCGGCGGCGATCGCCTCCGCCTCGGCACAGGCCGAAGCACTG
>NZ_JAGFPF010000102.1:0-7453 GCF_025962695.1 Candidatus Symbiopectobacterium sp. NZEC135
AGCACCAAAGCCAGCACCACATTGACCACCTGACCATGCCTGCGGAAAAGCGACTGGAACAGATGCCCCGCCAGCGCCCAGACCAGATTTCCCACACAGCCAATCACCGCCAAAAGGATGCTGACTGCCGTTACCCAAAAAATATCCTGTGTATAGGGTAAAACGAATGCAGACAAGGCGGTGATACCGTAAAGAATGATCTTAACGTTAGCAAATTGCAGCCAAAAACTTACCCAAAAACTGAGAGGGTGCCCGCTGCCGTTTGCTGTGGTTGGCGCATGGGTCGCAATGCGCCATGCCAGCCAGAGGATATATCCCGCACCGATCCAGACCAGCCATCGGGTTAATGAAGGAAGAAGGCTAATCAGCGTAAAGGTAAACGCGCCGCAGGCAAGCATAAGCACTAGAATCCCCGCGCTCATGCCCACCAACACGCGAATACTGCGGCGCAGGCCATACTGATTTACCGAGCTAAGCGCCAGGATGTTGTTGGGGCCGGGGGTCAATGCAGTAATCAATGTGTAGGTTAAAAACCCACTGATAATGGTTGATGTCACTTGTGATCTCCTTAGTCCTGCCGCATATTATCCGCCCAGAAACATTCAAAAAAGCGAATGTTTTCAATGTCAGATTTTCAATATTTCGATATGTTTGGGAGCTGTATGGATCTGCGTCGCTTCATTACCTTCAAAACGGTGGTTGAGGAGGGCTCTTTTGCACAAGCCGCCCGGAAACTGTGCTGTACCCAATCGACCATTACTTTTCAGATCCAGCAGTTAGAACAGGAACTGGCGTACCCGGTTTTTGAGAAAGTGGGTCGCCGTATGGTATTAACACCTGCCGGGAAATTACTGCTGCCAAGGGTGAGGGAACTGACGCGTGTACTGGACGGGATCCGTCAGATTTCTTCCCGTGAGGAAGATATCGCCGGGGATTTGCGGATCATGGTAGGGGAAACGCTGCTGGCCTATAAAATGCCGGACGTTCTCCGGTTATTCAGGGAAAAAGCGCCAAAAGTTCGTCTGTCGCTTCAGTCGGTTAACTGCTATGTCATTCGTGATTCTCTGCTGGCTGACCATACGGATCTGGGCGTTTTTTATCGCGTCGGAAATGATGATGCGCTGCACATGGAATATTTCGGGCAACAGGAGCTGGTGCTTGTTGCATCCCCGCAGCTTCAGCAGGTCGATTTTACGCAAAGGGAGCAGCACATTCCGGTCAGCTTCATTATCAATGAGCCTCAGTGTGTGTTCAGACAAATTTTTGAGTCTGCGCTTCGCGAGAGAAAGATAACGCTTGAGAACACCATTGAACTCTGGAGCATTGAGAGCATAAAGCAATGTGTGGCCAGTAATCTGGGGATTTCGTTTTTGCCACGTTTCAGTGTGTTGCGGGAACTGGCATCGGGCGAGTTGCAGGAGCTGCCATTTTCCGAGACTCCGCCATCGATTACTGCGCTTTGTGCCTATCATGCAGGCAGAACGGTGAGCCCTGCGATGAACATGTTCATTGACTGCATGCACCAGTGTCTGGATTAAAATATCGGCCTCAACCGTCAATAAGTAATGAGTAAATAATGATAATTCCGCATTCACCTGTTGTGATTAGGCGGGAGCGATAAGCTGCAACAGGGGATAACGCTCCATCCACCGTTTTGCAACGACGCGTTGCCTGAAAACAGCTAACTTGTCATGCTCAAAAGGCGGCGTCGGTCGTAGACGCAGTTCAAACAGATCGTCGAGCCCATAGGGCGCTAGAATCTCAATAATATTGTTATCTCCCACTCTGGCGGCGACAGCCGTTGCGGTCTCAGGCCAATACAGCAGCGCATTTTCTGTTGAGCGATAAGGAGCATTACCGTTACGTTGATGCATTCTGGCTTGATTCTTCACCGACCAGTTGAACTCAGGTGTTTGTTGACCCAGTTTCTCTTGCAGGTCGCGATCGTAAGCCGGATCATCGCGTTCGGCATCGAACCAGACAACATCCACATCACCCGATACCGGCCTTTGCCCATACCCGTGCCGGTGATCCCACACGGCATCCCGCACAAACCCAGCGCCGATCCAGCCATCACGCAGTGTTAACCCCCGCGCAGCGCGCAGAGCCTTCATTCTTATCGGGTCGTTTAATAATAACTGCTGCAATGTCTCCTGATAGTTCATCATTCTCTCTCTTAGGAAAATGGTCGTAGCGGTTTGTATCGGCCTGAGGGGAGAAAGAGTACCAGCGTTCTTGATGCCAGTGCCTTATTGTTAGATGAACGAACGTTACGTTTGTTGCTCATGCATAGCAGACCTGATGCCCAGCAGTCCGACCGTTTGGTGCTGCAATGGTCATTACCACTGTGTGTCAATCAACGGGGAGCAGGTTAACCGTCGGTTCAAAGTCTGTTTTTAGTAAGATTAATGCATTTGCATTGTGCAATGCATCTGCATTACAATTGTCGTGCTCATCCGAGTAAGCGCAACTTATGCAGGGTTCAATCAATGACTATTCAAATTAATACGGCGGACGTGTCACTGCGCGCTGAGTCTCGACTCACCGAACGCAGCCAGACAACGATTCCGGCAGCAATACGCGATGCTTTGCATCTCAAGCCGGGTGAGTACATTAAGTACACCTTGCTTGCAGGCGGCAAAGTCATCATGTCCCGACAGGAAGAAGAACAGGATGACCCTGTTGTATCGCAGTTTCTGACTTTTCTCGAAAACGACATGAAGAAAAACCCACAGAACATTCACCCTGTACCGGTGGCTTTCTGGGAAAGCATCAAAGCATTAACTGCTGGAGTTGAGGTCGATTTAGACGCGCCGCTTACTGATGACTAACTAAAAAAGCAAGGCGGTGAGACATGGAGTATTTAGCAGTAAATGGTTGGAAAATCTGCTTTCATTCATGCTTTTTGCAGCAGATTGCAGAACTTGCACAAAAGGTTACTGAGTTAAAGGCCGCAAAGCCCAGCGAATACCTTGGCAAGAAGGAATCAAAGCTCCTACATGCGATTGAGCGTGTGATTGAGGAATGGATAGCAGCCGACCCCCTCAACGCGCAATACCGTCAGGGAGACACTTTAGGCGATGAATTCAAACATTGGTTCCGCGCAAAGTTCTTGTCGCAGTTCCGTTTGTTCTATCGTTGCAGCGCGGAGCATAAGATTATCATTATCGGTTGGGTAAACGATTTCGATACGCTTCGCGCTTACGGTTCAAAGACAGACGCCTATAAGGTGTTTGCAGGGATGTTAAAAGCAGGCGAACCGCCAGATGACTGGGAGAAACTTCTCAGCGAGGCAAAAGCAGCCACTGCCACATCGTCTATTCCAGGTTTCCTGGGAAAATAAACCTAACGCAGGGCCAGTGATGGTGTGACCTGTCCCTGTGATGAATCATCAGAGAGTAGAGCACCCACCTTACTCGTGATTGCGAAGCATCCCTGCGATCGCCGAAACCAGAATAGAATAGAAGCGGCTTGCTGCCGCTCAAATGTGTAGGGTATAGTCTGTTGGTTGCCGCAAGATCGGTAACCGAGTATCTCACCCCGTGTAACTGACTGGCGGCACCCGGCGCGCTACGCGTCTTTTTTATGTCATAGCCTTAGCGCACCTATTTTTACCGTATCTATCCGTACTGAATCAATGGTTGCTCAAGCGGAGGTAGCCTTTGGACTGGCTCCACGACACTAGATAAAAAATATCTTGACGCCTCCGAGAGTTCCCCTTCTTATCGAAACTGCTCATATCTGAGGGGATTTATATTCATTTGGACTAACGTATGTTCAAAGGCTATCAATATATTCAATTTTATATCAGGAACTCATTAGGTTAGAAATGGCGTCCAAGCTTATTATCTCTATAAAAACAATATGGAGTCTGATTGGTTTCAAAAATTTTAAAGATTAAATATATTGAATGAATGATGTTATTCATATATTTTGAATTGATAGCGATTTGATTTTAACAATATAAATATTTATGGATAAAATATGAAAGAAAAAGAATATATACCAACATCTTTCTTCTTTGATTCAAAAAAATGGTCAGAGGTTTTCGATCTTAAAGAAAGAAATACATCTAGCCTTTTTAATGATGGTTTAATTATTGGGGAGTTACTGAGAGAAATTGACCAAAAATGCGCGAGATTAGTTAAGGTTATTAATGGGGTCTCAGAGCACGAGATCATGGTTTATCAACAAAATTTGATTCTTAATTTATTCCTAGATAGTGAAAATGGCCGTTTCACGGAAAACCTTGATTCTTTATTGGAAACTATTCATGAATCGAGTCAATTATGTATAAAAATATCAGATCAAAAGGTTGTAAGATATAAACAAAAAGATATATATCATGAATTATACAGCTTAGCTTCCAAAAGGATTTATTTGCAAAATCAATGGGAGAAGATAACAAAATCAAATTGGACATTTAAAAATAACGAGGATGGGATCATACTATCCCCTAGTGATTGTGATGTTGACTTTGGCGAGAAAATTGCCGTTCAACGATTCAAAGATCATTTGTTACAATTATTGCATGGAGCATATCGTGATGGAGGATTTGTTGATCCAAAAATAAAATTTATGCCAAGTGATATTCTCATTACAAATGATAGGTTTAATATCATTTATGATGAACCTGATGAGGATACTTCCATTCAGCATCAATTGATACTAAATCAACACCCATTTTACTATAGAGGTTATGAAAATATTCCTTTAAATGATTTTCAACATTTGACATTGTTTGATGTGCGGTATTTTTGGATTGTTTTTATTAGATTGTCAACTTGTATAATCAAGTGTTTTTTAAAAAAAGGAAGATTTAATCAGCCCGTAATTTTTTCTAAAGATGAATTAGTTAATATTTTAACGTATTGTATAAATATTAGCAAATTAAAAGCCGAGCAATTAGTTGAACTTCATACTAACAGTAAGCGTAAATTATCTGATTTTTATCTCAAGCCAATTTATGAGATAGATGGGAGTTATTATATTAGTTTGGGTGTTTTCATGGGAGGGCAAATTACTAGAGTTATTGATGAAGTAGTAAAAACTCAACTAAATATAAAAGAGCTGAAAAAGGGGAAGTTCTTTGAAAAGTTTTTCGCAAAGCTAATAGCTGATCAGATTTATAATAACAAAATACTACAGACAGGGTTTTGCCGTGTGTTGGCTCTCGGGTTTAAGCAGTCAAAGGGGAAAGAAAATGAAGAAATAGATATTATTATAAGGATCGGTGAAACTTATCTTTTGATAGAGGCAAAGTCGTTTATCTACAGAACAGGTGTTATGGGGTATCATAATAATTTAAATGAGATGAAAGGTTCAAATGCCAAACAAAAGATAAATTTCTTCCTTTCTGAGTATGATCGATTTAGAGAAATTCATGATAAAAATGCTATATTTGACCTGAAGCCAGAAAATGTCATTTTTTGCTACTTGTCCAGTGTACCTCATGCGGCAGGAATAAAAATCAACAATATGCCCGTAGTTGATTCATCTATACTGGAGCGCTACTTTTGCCAAGGTAATTTTGAAATGAGGAATAAGGATGGTGAATTAAAAACCTTTGATTTTTACACCTCATTTGACGAAGCGGAAAGAAACTTAAAAAGATACTTAAATAACCCTCCTCAATTAGAACGGCTAAGAAGCAGTTTTAGTTATGTGAAATCCAACCAAATGATGAATTTAAATGGTATGAATGTTTCTTTTCAAGAAGCCTTGTTCAATCTTAACGAAGAAAATGAGCTTCAAACTGTTTCCAGTTTATGGCTTCTCGCTGACTCTTGGCACAATGTTCTTGCTGAGTGATATGACAGATTTTACGACACTTCTCACCGGAATAACGCAAAGTGCCAGAAACGGGGTTGGCAATCACCAGATCACCTGTGATTGCGAAGCATCCCCGAGATCGTAGAAAATTGGTCTGTAGCTACCTGCGATTAAGGCAAGGGATTGTTGACGTTGCAAAGACAAACCAGCACTTAAGGTAGCCAGCGAAGGTGAATGATGTTGGCGTTCGCCTTCGCTGTGTAAGTGGCTTAACGACGGAGTACGTTGAGAGCATAGTACCCAAAATTATAGCGAGTTGTTTTAATTGTTTGGAATTGTGCGGTAAAAAAGAGATTATTCTGAAATATATTGTTTGTTGTGATAAGACGTGCAGGAAAATCATCGGCATCGTAAGAAGTTTAACGATAAAAAACACCATCCAACAACAGTAATTAAACGGGAATCTGTTATTGATATAATTTGTTCTTCAGATGTGATAATTACGATTTATTTTATCTCAAAGGGAGAACAGATTATGCCAGATTCTCAGAAAAATACACGTCAAGATATCATTATTCCGAAAATGTTGACACGTTCATTGGACCTTTTGCCTGACCCTTATTGTATTCGTACGCCAGACGGTCCGGTTTTGTATTCCAACCTCGCGTTCGCTAAATTAGCGGGGTTAAGATCGACAAGTGAAATTATAGACCGCTATGATTATGAAATTCCGTCTTGTCTGTTTGAAAACGGAGATACCTTGGAGGAATGGCGTGTGCAGGACAGGAACCTGGTTGCCACCCGCAAGCCTCAGGTCATGCTGGAGTTGCACCCTCAAGCTGTCGATATGCCTTATATTTGTCGTAAAGTTCCCTTTTATGATGAAGAGAATCGGTGTATCGGTGCATTCCATTCCTTGAAATACTTAGAGGTGTTTACACCCAACGATTTTGTTAAGGGTAAACTGCCCGGTTCATTACTGCTTAATAAACCAGACGATGTGTTTACCGAAAAAGAGTGTGAAATTATTTTCTTCCGGTTGCAAGGGATGAGCTGTAAAGATATTGCCTCTGCGCTTTTCATTTCAGCACGTACGGTTGAGAACCGATTGGCAGCGATGTACGCTAAAGCGGGTGTTAGCCATCAGGATGATTTTAAGCTCTTCTGTGAAAAGATAAATTTGCACCGTTATGTACCGAAACGCATCATGACTTATAAGAAAATAGGTTTCAAAAAAGATTATGAGCAGGATTTAGAGGCGTGATGTGTACAGAACCGTCGTAGTCGATGACAAACCAAAAATTGTCATCGGCTATCTTCACATTAAGTGATTTTTACTCCCTCAATGAAGTAATTTCTCCACTCTACTTATCCGCCTCCCTCAGTTATATTTCTCTTCGAAACACCGATAAAAATATAATTCTTTTTTTTGAAAGCCGATAACATCAGGGGTGACCAGCCAAGATATCAGGCTGGTCTTTTTCTAAGGCAGGTTTATTCAAGACTAATAGACCCGCTGAGGTGGGATTGGACGCCTCAGCGGGTGTGTTGCGAAGAACCAGCGAGCCTGCAAGCACGACACATTGCACGGTACTCGCCAATGCGCGTTACGCGGACCGAATCAAATAATCAAACGCACTCAGCGACGCTTTCGCACCTTCACCGGTGGCGATGATGATTT
>NZ_JAGFPF010001031.1:0-766 GCF_025962695.1 Candidatus Symbiopectobacterium sp. NZEC135
ACGTGCTGTCGATGTTCAAGAACCGCAATCTGGTGTTACTGGGCCTCTCTGGCTTCTTTGCCATGGCTGCCACCTGGGGCACAGCATCATGGGCAAACACCTACCTGAACGGTCAACTGAACTTGTCACTGGTGACTGCCGGTTCCTGGATGTCGCTGTATGCCATTGCTTCCGTGATCGCCAAGCCGCTGACCGGCTCCCTGATGGATAAATTCCAACGCAAAAACAAGAAATATTATCTGTCAACATTGCTGCTGGTGCTGGTGCCTGCGCTGATGTGGTTTAGTCGCAATAACAGCGTCAGTGCGCTTTATGTGCTGATTCCGCTGTTAGGGATCACCGCCTTCGCTTACAGCCCGGTAATGAATACGTTTATCGGTGAGCTGGTTCCGGTAGAAAAAACCGGTGCGGCAGTGGGATTCCTTAATACCATTTGGCAATTGGGATCGTTATCCGCACCGATCGCTATGGGGATGATTCTGGACACCTTTGGTAACAGCTATTATTACGCCTTCTCTGCGCTGGCTGTCTGTGCGTTTATTTCTGGGATTATCGTATTGTTTATTTCCTTGCCCCAGAGTGAGAAATAAAAAAAGATGCCCGAATATAACGTTCGGGCATCGCGTTATTAGCCACACAGCGCGCTGTTCACTCTGCACGCCCACGTCGATAATCACGATAGCAATGGCAAACAGCATGCCTCACGTCGAGATTCATGAATTATACTCATTGGTGCATGCACATTTTGCTATCTGGTATCGGATTA
>NZ_JAGFPF010001007.1:0-782 GCF_025962695.1 Candidatus Symbiopectobacterium sp. NZEC135
CGATATAAACGGTGATCAACATACCGATCAACACCGCAATGGCACCTATCACCAGCGTGATAGTGGCAGAGCCGTAGGCCAGTCGGTCGTTTTGGTCTTTTATCGAGGCAATCAGCGATTTAATCACCGCGCTGCTTTTGTCTCCCCCCACTTTTACCGCGTTTTCTGTTTTCTTCAACGTGGCCATTGCGCTGTGATGCTCCTGATGCAGCGCGACGTAGCGTTGCGTATAACGCCACAGCTCATCAAGCAGTCCCTGTGTCTCTGCGGGAAGCGTCGGCAGCACCGCCTGATAGGCCTGCTGTGCGGTTTGATAACGGGCATCCAGTGCCTTTGCCGCGTCGTCGGTGTCGCTTTGATACAGCACACTGGCTACCTGCTTGAGCGCCGCGCTCAGGTAGGCAATATCATCCGCCCGTTGATACTCCGACAGCCCCAAAGGCTGCGCGGCAATGCCGTCGCGAAAACGCTGAATGGCGTCCTGCCCGTTTAGCTCGGTGATCTGTTTTTTTAACGCCACGGTATTCTGAGAGGCCTGGGACATCTCTTTGATGGCCTGTTGGAAATCGGCCAGGATACGGTCCAACGTTTGCAGGTCATTCTGCTCTTCAGGGCGCCAGGGCAGCGAATGCGCACTTTGCGTGAGCTCGGCGGCATGTTTGATGAAATTGCTCAGTACGTTCTGGGTGGCATCATCTGGCGTATAGAAATACTTAAGTCGATTGATTTTTGCCTGAAAGACTTCAATGTTGATGTTGTAAATCAGATTGGTTTTTTCATAG
>NZ_JAGFPF010001032.1:0-764 GCF_025962695.1 Candidatus Symbiopectobacterium sp. NZEC135
CTCGGCAGGGTCATGCCCTTTACCGCGCTGTGCTTTGCCATCGGCGCGTTGGCCGTGATGGGGTTGCCCCCGTTCAGCGGTTTTTACAGCAAATTTCTGATGATCTACGCCGCGGTACACGCCAATGCCGTCACCGTGGCGCTGCTGTTTTTGACAGGCAGCGTGTTGGGGGCAATATATTACCTGCGCATCGTACGCGTGCTGTTCTTCGCCCGTTATCAGGGCACGGGCGTTGTAGAGGAAGCGCCGCTGGCGATGCGTGTGGCTACCGGCCTGTTGGCGGCGCTGGTCGTCCTGGGCGGCGTGTTCCCCGATTACGGGTTACAACACTGGATACAGCCGGCCATTGCGCAGATTGCCTATCATCAAGGTTGGCCCGTCACGCCGCTGCCGACGCTTAATCTGGAGTGGTCGCCCGCCACGGCAATCGCGATTATCGGCGCACTGTTGACGTTTTTACTCGGAAAGCGCGCACCGCGTCGTGCGGGAATGCTGGCGGTCGGCGTCATGGCGTTGACGCTGGGAGCGGTGCTGTTAGATGCGGGTCGCTACGATCTGCTGTCTTACTGGTTTGCCGTCTTGATAGCCGGCGTTGGCCTGCTTAACCTGTGCTATGCCATCGGCTATATGGCACATGGCCATAGCCAACACCGCTTTTTCTTCTTCTTCATATTTATGATCGGCGGCCTGTTAGGGATCACCGCCAGCAAGGATCTGTTCAACTTCTTCGCGTTCTGGGAAATCATGAGCAGTTGGACGCTCTA
>NZ_JAGFPF010001033.1:0-763 GCF_025962695.1 Candidatus Symbiopectobacterium sp. NZEC135
ACGTTCATCTGATACTGATTTTTAAACGTCACTTTTTGCTGGGTAACTTTATCGCTTTTATAAAAGTTGTCCGCGCCTTTTGACAGGTCCACCGCGGTGGCGGCGAATGAGCTGATGAGCAGCCCCAGCGCCAGGGTCATATTTTTCATGAAGTACTTCCTCTCGTTTACGTGGTGTGTTTCGCGGATCGGTGTGGACATTAGCGGCTACCTCTGAATATCGACCCGGCCAAATTCAGGCAAGCCTCTGCCGGGCACCATTCACGGGAATGGCGTCAAAAAAGCGCATGAATAAAACGTGCCGATCACGATGTTCTGTTGCTGAAAGTTTTACACGCCGGGTGTAGGCTGACTAGCTAATGAATACTTAATGGGCTTATAAGCCCTGATTATTAATTGGGAACGCCTGCCAGATGAAACGCAACTTGAATGACCTTCTCTATTTTGTCACCGTCGCCCGCGAAGGCAGTTTTACCCGTGCGGCAGCTCATCTTGGGGTAACGCAACCTGCGCTCAGCCAGGCGATTTCCGCGCTGGAAGAACGCATGAAAATTCGGCTCCTCACCCGAACCACCCGCAGTGTATCGCCCACCACTGCCGGAGAACGGTTGTTGCAGGCCATCGGCAACCGCCTTGATGAGATTGAAGCCCAGTTGGATATGCTCACAGAGTTGCGCGACAAACCCGCCGGTACGGTGCGCATCACCTGTGGACCAGACGTTTTGCGTTCCACGGTGTTACCCAAACTGACGCCACTACTGCGT
>NZ_JAGFPF010001034.1:0-762 GCF_025962695.1 Candidatus Symbiopectobacterium sp. NZEC135
GAGTATCATCGCGCAGGTTGACGTAAATAAATGACTGTCCGGCGCGCGTTTCACTCTCGATATAATCCAGACCGGGAATTTCTTGCAGCTTTTTCTCTAGGGTATCGGTAACCAGATTGACGGTATCCGTCAGTGTTGCACCGGGCCACTGTGCTGCAATAACGGTGGTTTTGATGGTGAAAGCGGGATCTTCATTGCGCGGCAGTTTTTCATAGCTGAAGATACCGGCGGCAATAATCATCAGCATAAAAAATGTCACCGGTTGCTGATGCTTGAGTGCCCAATCAGAGAGATTAAACCACGCTTTTTTTCGTGCCGAATTCATTGCTGCTTCTCCCCAAGGACCACGGTTTCTCCAGCCCGCAATTTACTCACACCCGCCGTCACCACGTTTTCACCCGGTTCAATGCCCGCTGTGACAAAAATCGACGCGATGGAGTAACCGCCCAGGGCAATGGGGCGCAGTTGCAGTTGGTTCTGCGGGGTAACAATAAAAACGGCAGCCTGTTCATCGGCGCGAGTCAATGCGGAAGCGGGAAGGGTCATCATTGCCGGTGCCGCCCGAGGCATTTGCGCCCGTACCGTCGCCCCCAGCGTCATGGCAACCGGGGGTGTTTCCAGCCGCACGCGCACGCGCCAGGTGCGCGTTTGCGGATCGGCCTGCGGGCTGATATCGCGCAATATCCCCGGTGTGGTGAGCGCTGGCGTGCTCAGCAGGGAGACGTTGAGTCGAGATTCGCCCTGTCCGGCCATTGCCTGAGG
>NZ_JAGFPF010001035.1:0-761 GCF_025962695.1 Candidatus Symbiopectobacterium sp. NZEC135
CGGTTCTGATGCGTCTGAGCCGATGACGTTTGAGGCTTATAAAGCGTTTGTCGCGGAATACACGTTGGAGAAAACCACAGCGCTCAGCGGTGTGCCCGCCGATCAGTTGGAAGCGCTGGCAAAACTCTATGCCGATCCGCACAAGAAAGTGATCTCTTACTGGACCATGGGCTTTAACCAGCACACGCGCGGCGTGTGGGCCAACAACCTGGTCTATAACATTCACCTGCTGACCGGCAAGATCTCCCAACCGGGCTGTGGTCCGTTCTCGTTAACCGGCCAGCCTTCCGCCTGTGGCACCGCGCGTGAAGTCGGCACCTTTGCCCACCGCCTGCCAGCGGACATGGTGGTCACCAACGAGAAACACCGCGACATCGCGGAGAAACTGTGGCAACTGCCGTCTGGCACCATCCCCGAAAAAATTGGCTTGCACGCCGTGGCGCAAGACCGTGCGCTGAAAGACGGCACGCTCAATGCCTATTGGGTGATGTGCAACAACAACATGCAGGGCGGCCCGAACATCAACCAGGAACGTATGCCCGGCTGGCGCGATCCGCGCAACTTCATCGTGGTGTCCGATCCCTACCCCACCATCAGCGCACTGACCGCTGACCTGATTTTGCCCACCGCCATGTGGGTGGAAAAAGAGGGTGCCTACGGCAACGCCGAGCGTCGCACGCAATTCTGGCGTCAGCAGGTTAAAGCGCCCGGTGAATCCAAATCCGATCTGTGGCAGGTGGTCAGCTTTGCCAAGCGCTTCA
>NZ_JAGFPF010001036.1:0-760 GCF_025962695.1 Candidatus Symbiopectobacterium sp. NZEC135
GTATTGCCCTGAACCGCATCACGGCTCTCGGCCAGCGGCATCCCGCTTTGGCGCAGGGTTCTTAATTCTTCACGCACCTCACGGTAACTGGCATAACCCAGCCGCTTGAACAAGCGACTGACCGTCGCTTTCGATACGCCGCTAAGCTGCGCCAGTTCGGCGCTGTTATAGCCAATCACATCGTCGAAATGGGTAAAGATAAAATCGGCAATGCGCTGTTCCTGTCCAGAGAGTGTGCTGTAACGGCTGCGTAGCCGCTCATCAATTTGTGTCATGGCGATTCCGTTATCTCTGTGTCATTGCAACTTTCGTTGCAACCACCCTAACACAAGCCCATCACTGACATACAATAGGAAAAAACGTCTGCCCTCTTGGTTTCGCCACCATTCTGGAACAACTCTTGCAACACGGGTTTCACGCTAACGCCTCTGCATCGTGAAATAACGGGAGAACCGATGACCTCTTATGCCCCTGAAACCCTGAGCGCTTATCTGCAACAGATGGAAACCCTGCTGAATCTGCCCCTCACGCCTGAACGCCATGATGCGGTGTTGCTCCAGTTACAGCGCATCGCGGAGATGGCACAACCGCTGATGGACTACCCGCTGGAGATGCAGGAAGAGATCGCGGGGGTTTATCAATTATGAATTCCCCGTTGTCGATGGCGGAACTCGCCGCTTTACCCATCAGCCAACTGCAACAACACCTGCAACGTGGCGAGCTTGCCGCCCGCGAGATCGCGGACATTACGCTGGATGCT
>NZ_JAGFPF010001038.1:0-759 GCF_025962695.1 Candidatus Symbiopectobacterium sp. NZEC135
GGTTGACGGTGCCGTGCGCGACAGCGGCAGCATCGTCGAATCGGGGTTGAAAGTCTGGTCACGCAGCGTCACACCGCGCACCGGCAAGCGCCGTCTGGAACTGGTGGCGTTTAACGATGTGGTCAATATCGGCGGCGTTCAGGTCAGGCCCGGCGATCTGATTCTGGCGGATAACGATGGCGTGATTATCGTCCCCAGTGATGTTGCGCAGACCGTGCTGGATCGCGCGCTGCAAGCGGCAGAAAAAGAGAGTCATCTGTTGAAAGCGCTGGAACAGGGCGCATCGGCGCGTGACGCAGCGGGTATTCTGCCCCCCGGCAAGTGGTGATCCCCCGGTATCGCTACAACATCACGCTTAAACAATAAATGATTAAACGAGGTAGACCCATGTCTGCAACGCATAAACGCATACAGGGCGAATTCCTGTCCGGCATCGCGATTGCCCTGCTTGGCGCAGGTGCCATCGCCATTGCCAACACCGAACACACGCTCGGCACCGCCGCCAGAATGGGTGCCGGTTACATGCCGACCATTTTGGGTGCACTGTTGGTACTGCTGGGGGGATTGATTGCCGTGCGTGCCTGGCTATCATCGCCACGTCGCCGCGCCCCCGATGAAGCCGGTTTCACGCTGCGTGCTCCGCTATTGATGCTGGGTGCGGTGATTTTATTTGCCCTGTTGGTCGATCAGTGGGGCATTATTGTTGCCAGCCTGCTGACGGTGATTACCGCCGCAATCGGCAGCCGTGAAGCCAAACTC
>NZ_JAGFPF010001037.1:0-759 GCF_025962695.1 Candidatus Symbiopectobacterium sp. NZEC135
GACGTGGTTGCTGGCGCTTTAGACATCCTCACCCACCAGGCAGGAGACCCGTCCGCCCACCTCGGAAACAATACGCCGCAACATTGAGCAGGGGATATAGCGGTCAACCGGGATATACAGATCGGGATCGAGCCCCAGCCGCCTGACATGGGTAATGGGGGCTAATGCCGGGCGGTCATGGGGACTGTCTGAAGGCGACGCGTTCTGTTCACTGCTGTATGGCTGCTCTTCTTTGCCCTTAACCAATGTCGCAGAGGGGACGCTCGAACTGCGCTCTGAGGCGGCTGTGGTTGTACCGGTGCTGTCGGCCAGCGCCGCCGCCTTATTTAACGTTGGCGGTTCAGGGGGCAACGTGGCGGCACGTGGGGTGGCAGGGGCTGTGACGGAAGGCGGTGTCTGTTGCCCGGACAGCCCGAAAGGGTCGCTGTCCATACCCAGATTGCGGCGCACAGGCGCTGGCGTAACGCCTGAGGGTGACGCGCTTCCTGCCTCATTCTTTCCTCCTGTTTTCAGCGTACCAAAAAAGCGACTACCACCCAGCGACAGTGCTATCGATAAGGCCAGACTCAGCAGGATGACAATCAGTGTGCGATGCCCGGAGGTTTTACGAAAACGCGCCACTTCAGGCTGGTTGGGATCATGCCGCTGCGCCTGCGTATGTGGGGTCCTCTCCGCACGCAGGCGTGTGCGGGCTTCCGCTTCCCGCTCTGCGGTTGTTTTCTCTGTTTCGGTCGATGGCGTGTCTGTCATTTGGCCTCC
>NZ_JAGFPF010001039.1:0-759 GCF_025962695.1 Candidatus Symbiopectobacterium sp. NZEC135
AATCCGGACGAAGGTTGCGACCTGGATTTTGTACCGCATGAAGCACGTCAGGTTTCCGATATGGAATACACACTGTGTAACTCCTTCGGTTTTGGCGGCACCAACGGTACACTGGTATTCCGCCGCGTGTAACAGCGTTGCGATACCGCTAAAAGCCCGGGCAACCGGGTTTTTTTTTGCCTGTCACCCATCATTGTGGTAGCGCAGAATTCAGAACACGCCACTTGTTGCCGCCCTGGGTTACTGGCACTCTGAACGTCACGCTACTGCCGCGGCTATTGGTGTTGTTGGCGTCAGTGTAAATGAACGTGTTGGGTGAGGACTGCGTATGTTTTGGATAAATGGTCAGGTGCAAGAGCAGATAACCGTTGCCGATCGTGGCCTCCAGTACGGTGATGGATGCTTCACCACCGCGCGCGTGCTGGAAGGCAAGGTCGTGTGGTTAGCATTGCATATGGCGCGGTTACGTCAGGACGCTGAGCGTTTGCTTATTCCGTTTGCGGCATGGGATACACTGCAAGCCGAAATGGAGCGGGCGGCGCAGGGGGTTGAGCAAGGCGTAGTGAAAACCATCCTAACGCGCGGCAGTGGCGGTCGAGGTTACAGCACACTGTCTTGTGGCGAACCGACGCGCATTGTGATGCAGACGGGTTATCCAGCGCATTACATCGAATGGCGCAAGCAGGGCATCACCCTTGGCATCAGTCCGGTCACATTAGGGCGCAACCCACGATTGGCGGGCATTAAACACTTGAACCG
>NZ_JAGFPF010000103.1:0-7327 GCF_025962695.1 Candidatus Symbiopectobacterium sp. NZEC135
CAGCGATAACTCTAAAATAGCCAATGCCAATGCTACAAACCCTTTACACCATCTTGCTTTACCTCATTCAACCATTAATCTGGCTCCGTCTGTGGCTAAGAGGACGCAAAGCGCCTGCCTACCGTCGCCGCTGGAGTGAACGCTATGGATTCTGTGTGGAGAAGGTCAAACCCAACGGTATCATGCTGCATTCGGTCTCTGTAGGTGAAACATTGGCGGCCATTCCCTTGGTCAGAGCGCTCCGTCACCGCTACCCTTCTTTGCCTATTACAGTCACTACCATGACGCCGACCGGTTCAGAGCGTGTACGGTCTGCCTTCGGCAATGATGTCTACCATGTTTATCTCCCCTACGATCTTCCTTGTGCTCTTAAGCGCTTCTTCGATCAGGTGAACCCAAAACTGGTGATCATCATGGAGACCGAACTGTGGCCCAACCTTATCACCGAACTTCATCGCCGTGATATTCCACTGGTTATTGCCAACGCACGGCTTTCTGAACGCTCAGCGGCAGGTTATAAAAAAATTGGCTCTCTGACTCGTCGCATTTTGCGCCGCACCACCTTGATCGCCGCTCAAAACCAAGAAGATGGTGAGCGCTTTATCGATCTCGGTTTACCGCGCTCACACTTAGCCGTCACGGGTAGTCTGAAATTTGATATTTCCGTCACACCTGAATTAGCGGCGAGAGCCATAGCGCTACGACGTCAATGGGCTTCTCGACGCCCAGTGTGGATTGCAACCAGCACTCATGAAGGTGAAGAAGCGATTATTTTGGCCGCGCACCGTGAATTGCTGAACCGGTTTCCCGATTTGCTGTTGATTCTGGTACCTCGCCATCCTGAGCGTTTCCCGACAACTCAGGCACTTACCCAGAGTCTGGGTTTTAGCTACACCTTGCGTAGCAGCGGTGAAGTGCCAGCAGCGGATACTCAAGTGGTGATTGGCGATACCATGGGCGAGCTGATGATGCTGTACGGCATCGCTGACATCGCTTTTGTCGGTGGAAGCTTAGTTGAACGGGGAGGGCATAATCCCCTGGAGCCTGCGGCACATGCCATCCCGGTATTGATGGGTCCACACACCTTTAACTTCAAAGATATTTGCCTTAAATTGTCAGAAGCAGGCGGTTTGATCACCGTGAAAGATACCGACAGTATTGTCAAAGAAGTGAACAGCCTGCTGACGGATGAAGATTACCGGCTCTATTATGGGCGACACGCGGTAGAAGTGCTGCACCAGAATCAGGGAGCACTTCAGCGTTTGCTCACACTGCTGGAGCCTTATCTTCCACCACGCGCAAACTCATCTATCTAACCCTCTGGTGTTAAGGATTCCCATGGCGACCAAAGCAATTTACCCAGGGACCTTCGATCCCTTAACCAATGGGCATCTGGATCTGCTCACCCGCGCTTCACATCTGTTTGATCATATCGTGTTAGCCATTGCTGCCAGTCCCAGTAAAAACACGATGTTCAGTTTGGAGGAGCGTGTCGCATTAGCGCGGCAGGCAACGCAACATTTGACGAATGTCGAGGTGGTAGGGTTTTCCGATCTTATGGTGCACTTCGCCCAACAGCAGCAAGCGAATGTGCTAATTCGCGGGTTGCGCGCAGTATCGGATTTTGAATATGAACTTCAACTGGCAAAAATGAATACTCACTTAATGCCAACGCTGGAGAGTGTATTCCTGATGCCATCGGAAGCATGGTCATTTATCTCTTCCTCTCTGGTCAAAGAGGTTGCCCGGCACGGTGGAGATGTCTCACACTTTCTTCCCGATGCGATTGGCTCAGCGCTTAAGCAAAAGCTGGCGCAGGGTAAGTAAGGCATCATCCGGCGGGTGGATCGGTTCTTCCGCCGGAAAATGGCAACATGATTAACGCGCCATAGCACCGCATAGATAGCGGAACCACCACAGTGGGCGCCACCATGTCTTTAACGGAGGCAATGCCGCTGGCATTACGTTGTTACGGTATTTAATTTCCCAGGTAAAGTTGAGAAAAATACGGCTTTGCCCATATTCATCACCGAACAAGCTACACTCTTGCTTCTTACGCTTATCAATCGGCGTATTGGCGGAAAGGTCGCGCTGTAACGTATGGTAACTCTCTTCCCGATCCACATCCCGTTCAAAACAACGAATGTTCTTCGGCAGGTAATGTTGGCGCGAACCTTGGTATTTCTGGTATTTCACGAAGCGGAAATCTTCTGAGCCATAATTTCCGGCAAACTCCTCATCGTAGCCAAAGAAGCGCATAAAGCGTGCACGCGACATAAAGAACGTGTTCGGATGACCATAATACCTGTCGCCAACGTTACATACTTTGCCGCGTTTTTTGACGCCGTTTTCACGACTTTCCCGATAGATTTTGTAGAAATTGCGGCCGGGATTACGGCAATTGATCAGGTAGCGGAATGAGGACTCCGGCAACTCGTGATCAAGATCGGTGATGAATATTTTGTCAGACTTGGCGTAGGTCACCCCTAAATTGCGCGCACCAGCCTGATTCCATGGAATATCTTCATTAATACGCAGCCAGGTGATGTTCAGATTAAACGTACCAACGTCGTACTTAATCGGAGAACCGTCATCGACAATCACGAACTCTACCGCAGTTCTGATATCTTCCGGCAACTGCTCATATAGCCGCAGCAACGAAAATACGGAATCCATATTGTCCTGATTGCAGTAAAAGTGCGTAACATAGCTTAACTTTATATGCTGCTTATCAAGCGGATGCCGTGCGGCAATAGAGTACTCGTGGTTCACCGATAAAATCCTCAGTTTTGTAATCTTGTTGATGCTTTTCCAGATTCGCCCTTCAAACGGCAGTCTGGCGTTATTTATCCAGCATCATTTCTGGCAGCTACGACAATAAAATGTACTACGCTGCCCATGTTTTTTCGCTAACAACGGCGTTCCGCATACGCGGCACAGCTCCCCCGCCCGACCATAAACCTGCAATTCCTGCGCAAAATACCCCGGTTTACCATCTGACTGTAAGAAATCCCGTAACGTCGTTCCACCTTGCTCAATCGAGCGCTGTAATACCTGCTTTATAGACTGAACGAAGCGAGCAGATTCTGATTCGCTCAGCGAGCCTGCCGCACGATCGGGATGAATACCCGCCATAAACAGGGATTCACTGGCATAAATGTTTCCTACGCCGACCACTACCTTGTTATCCATCACCCACTGCTTAATGGCTGTGTGCTTTTTGCGCGAACGTTGATAGAGATAGTCGGGAGAAAATGCCTCACTCAAAGGTTCCGGGCCAAGGTGTGCAAGTACGCTGCTTGTTTCAAGATCCGTCGTCCACAGCCAAGCACCAAAGCGTCGGGGATCGGTATAACGCAGCACATAACCGTTGTCCATGACCATATCCACATGATCGTGCTTATCGGGTGGGAGATATTCCGGCAGAATGCGCAAACTGCCAGACATGCCCAGATGCACAATCATCCAGCCACCAGGTAGTGCAAACAGCAGGTATTTTGCCCGACGTGTGATGCTCAAAATAGGCTGATCGCTCAGCGCAAGGATCTCGCTGGATACGGGCCAACGCAAGCGGGGATTACGCACGTCAACATGAAGGATGGTGTGTCCGACAAGATAGGGTGATATCCCGCGGCGGCTCGTTTCAACCTCTGGTAATTCCGGCATTTTCTCCTCCTGAACACTCCCGCGGCTAACGTAGCATAAAAAAACCCGGCCTTGGCCGGGTTTTTCATAAATCCACTAAAATTACTTGATTTTAGCTTCTTTATAGATCACATGCTGACGGACAACCGGATCGAATTTCTTCAGTTCCAGTTTTTCCGGCTTAGTGCGCTTGTTCTTCGTCGTCGTGTAGTAATGACCAGTACCGGCAGAAGAAACCAGCTTGATCTTCTCGCGAACACCTTTAGCCATGATTCAGTTCCTTAGTACTTTTCACCACGGGTACGAAGATCGGCCAGAACCGCTTCAATACCCTTCTTATCGATAACACGCATACCTTTAGCAGATACGCGCAGCGTTACAAAGCGTTTTTCGCCTTCAACCCAGAAACGATGGGAATGCAGGTTCGGCAGAAAACGGCGTTTGGTCGCATTCAGTGCGTGGGAACGGTTATTACCGGTCACCGGACGCTTGCCAGTAACTTGGCAGACTCGGGACATGTCTATTCTCCAAAAATCAAATCAGCTCGAGCTTCGTAGAGGATGTTGGCCGCCTCGTCAGGCTTTAGAGCCCATCTCAGCAGCTTTACAAGTAAAGATACTGTCATCAGGGTAAACCTGCTGAGATAGGCTCTTAACGCCACACCCAAGATTCTCAAAGGTGGCGTAGTATACGCTCTAGCGTGGATGTGCTCAAGTCCCGAGCAGCGAAAGATCTCAAAGGATCGCGGAAAATATGCTAAATCCATCCTCGCTCGGCAAATGATACGTACTCACCACGCCCAATTACCAGGTGATCGAGGACGCGAATGTCCATCAATGCGCATGCCTGAATAATATGCGTCGTTATCATACGATCGGCGCTACTCGGCTCTGCATCCCCGGAAGGGTGATTATGCGCCAGAATGAGCGCCGCCGCATTGGCTTTTAACGCTTCACGCACAATTTCTCTCGGATGTACCTCGACGCTGGCGATAGTACCTGCAAACATCTCTTGATGTCGAATCACACGGTGCTGATTATCAAGAAACAGCACGGTAAAAATCTCTCGCGTCTGATGTGCCAACGCCGATTGCAGGTACTGTAGGGTCAGTTCGGGATTCAGCATCGCTTTTTCCTTCACCAAACGCGTGGCATAAAGCCGCCGCGCTAGCTCCGCTACCGCCTGAAATTGCACAAATTTAACCACCCCCATCCCTTTCACAGCGCAAAATGTTCGTTGCTCTGCCATCATGACATGGTAGAGGGAGCCAAAATGATGCAGCAGGTGCTCCGACAACGTCATCACGTGAACACCCGGCAGCCCAGTGCGCAGAAAGATCGCCAACAGCTCCACATCCGTAAGTGCTTCAGCCCCCGAAGCAATAAGCTTTTCACGCGGAGCCTGATCGTCAATCCACACCGTTGTGCCTCCTTTCCATCGTTGCCCTATCATGTCAGGCTCACGGTAGCGTGGCGAGAACGCAAGCGAACACCTGCATAACCGCACGCAAGAGGTCTTGCAACAAAGCGTCACGCGCATAGACAAACGCGAGCAAGATTCCGCTCAACCGGCAAGGTTATGATAAAATGTTTCCTCTTAGGCGTTAATCGGACAAAGATGATGACGGGATTTTCCAATCAGCCTGGGCTCTCCGGTAAAAAAATCGTGCTCGGCATCAGCGGTGGTATTGCCGCTTACAAGTGCCCAGAAATTGTCAGGCGTCTACGCGATCGCGGGGCAGAAGTCCGCGTGGTAATGACACCTGCCGCGAAGGCATTTATTACACCGCTGACGCTTCAGGCGGTTTCAGGGTACCCAGTATCAGACGATCTACTCGATCCTGCGGCCGAAGCGTCGATGGGGCACATTGAGCTGGGGAAATGGGCTGACCTGATTATCCTTGCCCCCGCAACGGCGGATGTGATCGCACGTTTAGCCGCTGGCATGGCTAACGATTTGCTCACCACACTTTGCCTGGCAACGGCTGCTCCCGTCGCTATTGCACCTGCCATGAATCAGCAGATGTATCGCGCAACGCCAACACAGGATAACCTTGCCACGTTGGTACGGCGCGGTGCCCTGGTTTGGGGGCCAGACAGCGGTAGCCAGGCCTGCGGTGATGTCGGTCCCGGTAGAATGATCGATCCGTTGGCTATCGTTGAACTCGCTGATAAACATTTTTCACACGTCAACGATCTGCAACATCTCAACATTATGATCACAGCGGGACCCACGCGTGAAGCGCTCGATCCGGTCCGTTTCATTACCAATCACAGTTCGGGAAAGATGGGATTTGCCATCGCTCAAGCGGCGTCGGAGCGTGGCGCTCACGTGACGTTGGTCACCGGGCCCGTGTCATTACCAACACCCGCAGGCGTTCGGCGCATTGACGTGACCAGCGCGTTGGACATGCAGCAGGCGGTGATGTCTCATGCGGCACAACAGCAGATTGTCATCGGCTGTGCCGCCGTGGCCGATTACCGTGCTAAACAGATAGCCAACGACAAGATTAAAAAAAAGGGCGATGAAATCAGTATCACACTGGTTAAAAACCCAGATATTATTGCGGGGGTTGCGGCCATGCCAGCGTCTCGCCCTTTCGTTGTTGGATTTGCTGCCGAAACCCAGAATGTGGAAGAATACGCACGACAAAAATTGACGCGTAAAAATCTGGATCTGATTTGCGCAAATGATGTTTCCCTTTCAGGACAGGGATTCAACAGTGACACCAATGCATTGCAGCTGTTTTGGCCGGAGGGTGACACCCGTTTACCTCTGTGCGAAAAGCGCCTCCTTGGCCAACATTTAATCGATGAGATAGTCCGCCGTTATGATGAAAAAAATCGACGTAAAAATTCTTGATGCACGCATTGGTCAACAGTTTCCGTTACCGACCTATGCCACCGCAGGCTCGGCTGGCCTTGACCTTCGAGCCTGTATTGATGAAGGGATTTCACTGGCCGCAGGGGAGACAATACTGGTGCCAACGGGTATCGCTATCCATATCGCCGATCCCAGCCTGGCTGCGGTTATCCTCCCCCGCTCAGGGTTGGGGCATAAACACGGTGTGGTATTAGGTAATCTGGTTGGGCTTATTGATTCGGATTATCAGGGACAACTGATGGTTTCCGTTTGGAACCGTAGCCAACAAGCCTTCACTATCGAGCCCGGTGAACGCCTCGCACAGATGGTGTTTGTGCCCGTCGTTCAGGCTGAATTCAACATTGTCGATGATTTTGTAGGAACAGAACGCGGAGAAGGCGGTTTCGGCCATTCTGGTCGTCGTTGATCCGAAAATGGGTATACCCTGCGTTACCCCTTGGACACGCGGTCAATCGCGTGTCTTTGTAGCGTTTATTCAAGACGTTGCCCCAAATAATTCTAAATAGTTGTCAGCTTCTTTTTGATCAAGGGTCTTTTCTGACATGGCAGAGAAAGAGAATACGAAAAGGAATCGCCGCGAGGAAATCTTGCAAGCGTTGGCGCAAATGCTGGAATCCAGTGATGGCAGCCAACGCATCACCACGGCAAAGCTTGCCGCAATGGTCGGGGTTTCCGAAGCCGCACTCTATCGGCACTTTCCCAGCAAAACGCGGATGTTTGACAGCCTTATCGAGTTTATTGAGGATTCGCTGACAACACGTATCAATCTGATCCTGCAAGATGAGAAAGATACGTTCCA
>NZ_JAGFPF010001040.1:0-758 GCF_025962695.1 Candidatus Symbiopectobacterium sp. NZEC135
CAAAGAGCGTGAAGATACCTCCTGGCTTAAACGGCGGCTGTTTATGTATACCACACCGGTTATTTCTTCATTGTTTGCGTTACATAAAGGTCAGCGTTATACCTGATGGTTTTTTTTGACGGCAATGACAACATGCCCAGAGTAATGTTCCTGGGCATTTTATGTATTTATTTTCTGAAAATGCGCCTCTGTATAAAAAGTATTTACCTTCCGTTTAGCTTCGCTCTCATAAAATTACGCCAGACGTGAAACACACTGTGCATATCCTCGGCCGAGGGTACGGTGTTGATTGTTTTTATTAGGTTTATTTATGAGAAAACGCATTCTCTACACAGAATCCTCTAAGCATGTTGGCGGGCAGGAATTGCAGGCTATGATGCAATTACACGCCTTGCAACATTTAGGTTTCGAGGTGTTATTGGCATGTCGTCCGGAAAGTGAAGTGGCTAAACTTGCCGCTGAAAAACATATTCCAATATACCCGATCATATTTAGAAATAGTTATCATTTCCCCTCTCTGTGGCGTTTCAGACAGCTTATTAATGAATATCATCCTTTATTTATCGTTAGTCACAGTGGGCACGATGCAAATATTGCTGCACTGGCCACTAAGCTGGTCTGGAACAAGCCAACGTTGGTGCGGCAAAAGACCTATCTGACCAGCAGAATCAAACCGTTCAGCACCAATTATCTGGCGGATCAGGTGGTGGTGCCCAGCGCTGGTATGAAGCGCTCGATGGTGGCTGGCGGCTGCCGGG
>NZ_JAGFPF010001041.1:0-758 GCF_025962695.1 Candidatus Symbiopectobacterium sp. NZEC135
CATCTGGCAGTTGATGTCCACGGAGGTGGCGCGGGTGAGCACGGGGGAGAAGAAGTGCTCCTGCTTGCCTTCCACCGAGCTGCGATACCACTTCAGGGCCACGGTCGGCAGCATTTCACCGGAGGCCAGCGAGTTGTACATCAGCGGTACGGCTTTGTTCAGCGCGACGGTGAATTTGAACGGCTTGTGGACGCGTTGGCCGGAAGGTTGGCCTGATTGCGGGTCGGTCGGTACGGTGACAACGTGTTTGAATTCCTGCACCAGCATTTCGTCTTCGTGGCCCTGCACATAGATGTTGCCGACAGAATCAGAGGTGAAGGCACCGGCGGTAATGTTTCCCTGGGTTTTACCTTCGATGCTGATGTAGCATGGAGTTGGCATTGTGTTGCTCCTTGTTGTTGAACGTGATGAGTAACTTCACGCTGCGTACAGCAATCCATATGCCAATTTTTATCTTATTGTTTTTCTGCTATTAATTACCTCAACTCAAATTCTGTTGAGCCAACTTGCGCAAAAAATTGCGCAAACCTCGCGAAAAAACGGCATTCATTGCGTAAATAGTGATTTACACCAGAAAGTGAGCAAGAAGTTGCGCAGAATGCGCGGTTATGCTGATAAAGTAGTCTGACACAACGCCCTGCACGGCATAATGCACGTTGTTCCTGCCTCTTTTCCGTTTACCTGCCAATTTAGCGGTCTGGTTATTTCAGCTCTCTTCAACCGCCATATTGGTGACTTTCAGCCGTGCTACTTCATCA
>NZ_JAGFPF010001042.1:0-758 GCF_025962695.1 Candidatus Symbiopectobacterium sp. NZEC135
GGACTGGTCTGGCGCAGAGCCGCACCCACACTGCGTATCAGTGATCAGCATCGGGTGGAGAAAATGGCAGTGATAAGCACGGTACTGGCCCGGTGTTGTGCAAAAAATCCTGTTTTTACGAAGACTATGTGGATATCTATCTGACCCCAAAATCGGGGCTGACTGGCAGTTGCGTGGCCAGCAAAAGCGGGTGGTGAGCACCGATCAGAATGAAAAATACTATCTTGCAGGTGCGCTAAATAGCGGCACCGTGTGGGTCTGCCATGTCGTCAGCAGCAGTAAAAGTTCGAAGGTGTTTATCAGCCTGTTGAAGCACTTGAGAGAAAGTCACCGGCGGGATAAGACCATCACACTAATCGTGGATTACTACATCATTCATAAAAGCCATGAAACACAACGCTGACTGAAGGCCAACCCGAAGTTCATCGTAATTTATCAACCGGTTTATTCGCCGTGGATAAATCATATTGAACGACTCTGGCAGGCGCTGCATGAGACCATTACCCAAACCATCAGTGCCGCTCAATATGGCAACTGTTGAAAAAGGTTCACCACTTTATGAAAACAGCCAGCCTGTTCCCGGATGGCCGACATGGTCTGGCAAAAGTGTAGCTGTATTAGGATCAGTTATTTAAGTAGACTCTTTGATGCTCGTTCTTACTACTTTTCCCCTGCAGAGAACGATAACCTCCTAAAGCAGAGCGCTTAAATCAGTTTGTGCAACCCACAACCCTTGGTGGTCATTCTGGTGGTCTTGA
>NZ_JAGFPF010001043.1:0-757 GCF_025962695.1 Candidatus Symbiopectobacterium sp. NZEC135
CAGACGATGACACCCGCATTCCAGCTTCGCGATCAAAACCATCTTGGCGATCAAAACGGTCTTCGTTGCGCCTCGCGCATTCAGGAGCTGGCGCAACACAGTCAACTGCTGACCGATTGGGCATTGCGCTATGACCAAATCTCTCACGGGCGGTTTGAAGGCAGTCTGAAAGAGGCCTGGCTGGACGGCGTACAGTTCTATCAGGAACAGCTGTCACAGTCGGTGTTTCAACGTGGACAGGGCCGAACGGGCACGCTCTGCCTCGGGGTGTTTAATGCGCTATCGGGAGAAGCGCGCTGGATGGGAAACAGCCTGACGCAGCAGGATATTACCTGGTCCTATGACGGCGGCGAGTTGATGCTGCAAACGCCGGAAACCTCTTCGCTATTGGTACTGAGCATTCCTTTGGCGCTGTTATCGGACATCACCGATGAACTGCCGCACCGGGTCTACGCCATCCATCACGATCTCCTTGCCAACCGACTGCGCGAGCATATTCTGGCCATGCTGCACAGCGTGATGGAACACCCGCTGCAATTTGCGCAACGACAGGCGCGGCTGCAATTTCTCAGCGATATCCGCGAACTGGCCTTTGCCTTTTTCACCGCCGTCGGCACGCAGACCATCAGCGTGCGCCCTTCCCTGCAAAAGGCGCAGCGCGTGGTCAGCAAAGCACAAGACGCCCTGATCGCCCATCGCGATCGGCCTCTGACCATGGATGAGCTGTGCCAACTGACCCACACCACACGGCGCACCC
>NZ_JAGFPF010001044.1:0-756 GCF_025962695.1 Candidatus Symbiopectobacterium sp. NZEC135
GTTCCGGGCGGATCCCTGAGCCACGGGCAACTTCAGCGATGACCGGGAGCAGGCTATACACCACGTGCCCGGTGCCCGACATAAAGGTGAAGAGGTAGCAGATAAAGGGGGCCAGCAGGGTAATGTGGCGCGGGTGGCGGCGTAGCATTTTCTCCGCTAACCGTACCAGAAGATCCAGCCCGCCGGATGCCTGCAACGAGGAGGCTGCCAGCACCACGGCCAGAATAATTAAAATCACGTCAATCGGTGGGGAAGAGGGTGTCAGGCCAAAAACAAACACCAGTACGGCGACGCCGAGACCGCCCACCATCCCTAAAAATACCCCTCCGACCCTGGCACCAAAAACCAAAGCAACGAGAATAAAGGCTAATTCCGTCCAAAACATACCTACCCCCAGATTATTACGGGCTGAATGCCAGACATCAGTACCCGTCATACTTCACGTTGCAGGCGCGTTGGCTGCAACCCGAACTATTAAGGGTAAATTGTATGAAGGGCCTTTTATTATTCGGAATACGATTTTCCGAACCCGAAGGCACCATAATGATTAAGTACATGGCGTGCCGCTGTTCCGCCCGCCGTCATGGCTCGAAGGACGTCGTCTTCGCTCGGTTCAGACGGCTTGGCGGTTAACAGCGAGAGCATAAAACCGGTTAAAAATGCATCTCCGGCACCCAGCGTATCGACCGGTTCGATATATTCCGGCTGCCAGGTGATACGTATTTTTTCAGAATGGTAATAAACATGTTCATGTCC
>NZ_JAGFPF010001046.1:0-755 GCF_025962695.1 Candidatus Symbiopectobacterium sp. NZEC135
CGGCGGTGCGGCGATTCCGCTGGAACTGACCCAGCAGGCTGAGGCGCGAGGCATTCGTTGCTGGTGTGGCTATGGCATGACGGAAATGGCCTCAACGGTCTGTGCCAAACGGGCTGATGGCCGAGCTGGCGTCGGTCTTCCTTTACTGGCGCGTGAAATCGACGTGCAGGACGGCGAGATTCTGCTGCGTGGCGACAGCATGGCCGCAGGATACTGGCGCGACGGTGCATTGTTGCCGCTCACCGACAGCAACGGCTGGTTTCATACGCGCGACAGCGGCGTATTCCAACACCATGAGTGGCACGTGCTGGGGCGGTTGGATAATCAGTTCTTCAGCGGCGGTGAAGGCATTCAGCCGCAAAATATTGAAGCGCTGCTGCTGGCGCATCCGAAGGTTAAACAGGCTTGCGTGGTGCCGGTGCCGGATGCCGAATTCGGTCAGCGTCCGGTGGCCGTAATAGACGTCTCCCCCGACGTGACGCTCGCGGCGATCCGCGACTGGCTCACGCCGCAGTTGGCGGGCTTTCAACGTCCGGTCGCCTACTACGCGTTGCCCGCTGAATTACACGGCGGCGGCATCAAAATTGCGCGGGTTCAGGTGCAAGCCTGGGCGGAAACAATCTATCGCGATGGCGCGAATTAAGCGCTTTTTTTACGCGTTCGTTGATGATATTAATGCAATTTGTTGCTGGTCACCGGGGCTGATTCAGGTAAAATCCCTCAGATGCGATGTCTTGGTAGCGTTTAATGATCGA
>NZ_JAGFPF010001045.1:0-755 GCF_025962695.1 Candidatus Symbiopectobacterium sp. NZEC135
AATGAACGCCTCGCCCGGGAGAAACCACTTCTCTCACTGGCACAACTTCCCCGTTCATTTCAATATATCGCCCCCAGGGATAATGTGAAGTGTCGTCAATTTTCTCTGCACGATATATCTTTCCCGAGCCATAATACCGTGGGTTATTATTGGTGCAGGGAATATAGTTGAAACCCCTGTCTGGTTCGATGCGGAGCGTGTTAATGATATTTTCCTGTTCGTGGGTAAACACTGGATGCTGGTTATGCGTTCGCATGTGCCAGGTGTTGGATAATGGTTCAAGGTATACCGGTACAAACTCGTGGGAGCCTGAGGCTCTTCGTACCACGATCTCAAACTTTCCCTCTCCATTTTTGTTCAGATCGTAATATTCGCCGTACAACGGTATCTGCTTTTTCCCTTCCCTCACCTCAACATTAAGATTCGCGGCATCGAAGGTGTCAGCATATCGCCACGCAAGCGTCTCCTCATCGACAATCACCTTTCTCTGCAATAACTCAGGTCTGGTAGCATAAGGGTGATATGTCATAAATTCATTGGGATTATCCGTTGGTTTCAGAAAGATCTCCCCACCTTCGGTATGGATAGCGGTATTCCCCGGTTTAAGTTCTAGTAATATTTCTTTCTTAATCCCGCTGCGCGGATTCTGAACATAATAAGCCGCCCTTTTCTGACCCGGAGTGGTATGCAGCAATTCAGTCGGTTTCACTTTACGGGCCACACCGCGGAATTTGAACGCGATACCATCAACATCA
>NZ_JAGFPF010001047.1:0-754 GCF_025962695.1 Candidatus Symbiopectobacterium sp. NZEC135
GTTGGTGGTTTGGGCCATCGTGATGCACAGTTGGGAAATGGCCTTTATCATCACCGGTGCCTTGAGCATGGTGTGGGCACTGTGCTGGCTGGCGTTTTATAAACACCCGAAAGACCAGAAAAAGCTGACCGATGAGGAACGCGATTACATCCTGAATGGTCAGGAATCTCAGCATCAGTCGAATAATGCCAAGAAGATGTCTGCCTGGCAGATCGTGCGTAACCGCCAGTTTTGGGGTATCGCACTGCCGCGTTTTCTGGCTGAACCGGCTTGGGGCACGATTAACGCCTGGATCCCGCTGTTTATGTTCAAGGTGTATGGCTTTAACCTGAAAGAAATCGCCATGTTTGCCTGGCTGCCGATGTTGTTTGCCGACTTTGGCTGTGTGCTGGGGGGTTACATGCCGATGCTGTTCCAGAAGTATTTCAAAGTGAACCTGATCGTTTCGCGTAAAATGGTGGTCACGCTGGGTGCGGTATTGATGATTGGCCCTGGGATTATCGGCCTGTTCACCAGTCCTTATGTTGCTATCGCGCTGCTGTGCGTAGGTGGATTTGCGCACCAGTCGCTGTCCGGTGCCTTGATCACGCTCTCATCTGACGTGTTCGGTCGTAACGAAGTGGCTACCGCTAACGGGCTGACCGGCGGCGCTGGCTGGCTGGCGAGCACCCTGTTTGCCCTGGTGGTTGGCGCATTGGCAGACACCATCGGCTTCGGTCCGCTGTTCGCCGTGCTGGCAGCCTTTGACGTGCTG
>NZ_JAGFPF010001048.1:0-753 GCF_025962695.1 Candidatus Symbiopectobacterium sp. NZEC135
CATGCTGATAAAGAATTTTGGCGTATTTTTCCAGTAGTTCACCTGATCCGGCAGCAGCGCATCCGGCGTGATCTGCTTGAGGTAGGTTTTCAGGTCAGCCTGCTTTTCGGACGGCAACGGCATATAGCCCGGCAGGTTAAGGCTCAGCAGCCCCAGGTCGGTATAGCCCTGAATGTTGGAGTGACCGCGCAGGGCGTTAACGCCGCCACCGGCCATGCCGATATTGCCCAGCAGCAACTGGATCATGGCAGCGGCACGGATGATCTGCGCGCCGTTGGTGTGGTGCGTCCAGCCCAGCGCGTACATAAAGGTCGCGGTTTTATCGGGGGCGCTGGTTTCTGCCAGAGAGCGGCAGATCTCTTCATAATGGTGCGCGGGCGTGCCGCACAGCGAGACCACCATCTCTGGGGTATAACGGGCAACGTGCGCTTTCAGTAGGTTCCAGACGCAACGCGGGTGCGTCAGCGTCATGTCACGTTTGGCAAAGCCGTTGGCATCCAGTTCGTAATTCCAACTGGTCTTGTCGTACTGGCGGGCATCCGCATTATAACCGCTGAACAGGCCTTCATCGAAACTGTAGTCGTCACGCACGATCAGGCTGGCGCTGGTGTACGACTTCACGTATTCATGATGAATTTTATCATGCGTGATCAGATAGTTGATGATGCCCAGCAGGAAGGCGGCATCCGAGCCAGCGCGGATCGGAGCATAAAGATCGGCCACGGCGGCGGAGCGGTTAAAGCGCGGGTCCAC
>NZ_JAGFPF010000104.1:0-7114 GCF_025962695.1 Candidatus Symbiopectobacterium sp. NZEC135
GACTTTTGACAGTGTCCGCCTCTTTATCGAACGCGGGCAGGCCAACCGACATAATTTCCATCCATCAGCCAGCGAACTGTCGTTGATTGGCGAGTTATGCCGTCATCTTGACGGTCTGCCGTTGGCGATTGAACTTGCGGCCTCCCGTCTGCCAGTCATGAGTGTCAAAGAGATCTATAGCCGACTGGAAGACCGTTTCCAGCTATTGAGCAATACGCACAGCTCTCTGGTGCCCAGACATCAGAAAATACTGACCACGCTGGAGTGGACTTATCAGTTACTCAACACACGTGAACAAAGATTATTTTGCTCTCTGGGGATCTATACCGATATGTTCAGTGTGAAATCAGTAAGCGACTTTCTGCTGATTAAAGACAAGCATCGCTGGCAGGTTGTTGACGATCTGCAAAGATTGCTGTCTTTATCCCTGATTCAGGTCAGTACTCAGGTACCAGAGACCCGTTTCCGCCTGCTGGAAACCATGCGCCAGTTCGCAGGCGATAAACTCAGGCAACAGGGTGAATATACTGGTCTTGAGGCCCGATTTGCCGGTTATTATAAAGATCTGGTAGAAGAGGCCCGAGGTGATTGGTTTATGCTGCCAACGGGACAGTGGCGTGAACGTTATAGCCATATGCTTAATGATTTGCGGAGTGTATTACAGCAAACGTTGACTGAGGGAGCCGATCCCTCTAAGGGGCTTGAGATCTTACAAGAGATGACCCCTTTTTGGATTGAATATTCACTCTACGATGAATGTCAGCGCTATATCTATCCTCTGCTTTATGAAAATACTTCTCGAGTAGTATTAACGCTACACCAGAGAATGAATCTCAGCGCTGTAGCAGGTAAGGCGTCAACCTGGGCAAAAGGCCCTACGCCTGAAACACATTCAGCCTGGAAAACCGCGCTTGCACTTGCAGAAAAGCTCGACGACAAAGAAATACGTTTACAGGCTCATTACGGATTATGGTTGTATTATCTCCGTACTGGCGAGCTGGATAAAGCGCTTGAGCATGCGCAATCTATGTGCGAGCTAGCACGGTCCATTAGTGACGAGGAGGCGATGGCAACCGGGCTGCGTATTCTCGGTGTATCCCTGCATTTTTTGGGACGTCATTATGTCGGGCGTGATTATCTCCAGCAATCTCTTGACTGGTATGAACATGGCGAATTAAGTCACTCTTTCCGTTTTGGTCTTGATCAAGAGACCGCCGGTCAGGCCTTTCTGTCTCGTTTACTATGGTTACAGGGTGAGTATAAGGCCGCGAAACAGATGGCATGGCGCGGTGTTAAAAAAGCCGCTCGTTTGCAGCATGTCTGTTCTCTTTGCTGTGCACTGGCTGAAGGCGCTTGTATGACAGCGGCACTGGATCGTAATCCACGTTGGGTTATAAGGGCCGCAAACTGGCTTATTCATCTGGCAGAAAGGCATGATTTGTATTTCTGGAAGACATACGGCGAGCTGTTTCTTGTTTGGGCCAAACAGTTCAGTCATACCGATGTTAGTCAGACCACACTGTTTAGCTCGTTGCGGGCGATGGGATTAGACTGGCAATATTCCCCCTTGTTGTCAGAAATTGATACCGGGTTATCGCTGAGAACCGCCCGCCAGGATCATGAAAACTGGTGCACGCCTGAGCTGATGCGTCTTTCTGCCACTCAATTACCTCCTCAGGAGCAACGCCTGCTGTTGGAGCAGGCCCTAGACAAAGCGCACCAGCAACAGGCTCCTGGCTGGGCCCTCCGTATTGCTTATTCATTGGCGACATTGCAGGCTGAAGCCGGGGAAAAATGGGCTGCTAAACAATTGATACAGGACGCTTTACATGATGTTGATGTCTCAGATAGGGCGGCGGATGTAAGAAATGCTATGGCACTATGTGCCCGAATGGAGACCTGAATATTTACGTCTCACGGTTATTAACATCCCCAAGATCACGAGCCCTGCCCCCGCTGTAGAAATCAGCGCCCAGTTATGAGTTGTCTCCCATATCCAGGTGGCAGTTAGTGAGCCACATGCTCCGCCAATAAACATAACGCACATAAATAGTGTATTAAGGCGGTTTCTGGCATCCGGACGCAAAGAGTAAATCGTGTGCTGATTAGCTATTAGTACACATTGTTCACCCGCATCCAGTAGTAGAATGCCCACCACCATACCCGCCATACTGTTCCATCTCCAAAAAACAGCCCAAGCCAGCAGCATGAGTATCACACCAAAAACAACCATTCGGAATGGTCCCTGACGATCGCTGAAACTTCCCGCCAGAGGCGCGCACAGAATACCGATTAACCCCAAAGCAGCTAGGGTTCCGGTTACCCCTGCACCGTAATCGTAGCGATGAGCTAACCAGAAAGGGAGCACGGTCCACAGCACGCTGAAGGAGGCAAACAGCATTGCTTGTGTAAGAGTTGCACCAACGACTGAGCAGGCAAAATGCGCAAGATGAAAAATATAGCCAGCAATGTCATCATCGCGCCGGACAAAAAGACACCGCGCCAGCCGAAATACTGACCAATAAGGCCTCCGATAGCCCGGCCAGCAAGGATACCTGCCAAGACACCGCTCATCACCGTACCCACGGTTTTACCTCGTGCAGAAGTTCTGGAGAGCGAGGCGGCAAGCGGCACTACCTGTTGGGCTACTGTTGCAGCCATCCCGGTAAGGAAGGAGAAGAACACCAACACTGTCGCCGTTGGCGATAACATCATGCCGATCAGTGCCAGGAAAAGCACCTGCGCTTGACGCAGGATAAGCCGCTGACGTTCAATATAATCGCCCAGTGGGATCAGAAAGAATAAGCCCACCGCATAGCCTAACTGGGTACCCATGGGGATCAAAGAAACAGCCCCCCATTCATTGGGAAAGGATCCGGCAATTAAATTCAGGACAGATTGATTAAAATAAATATTAGCTACAACAATACAGCAAATAATCGCCAGCATAAGAATCCTGGCAGAAGAAAGCTCATGATTGTCCGTTCGCATTGACCACTCCTGGCTCTAAACTCAATATCGTCTGGAGTATAAGCAGACGGAAATCCCAACTCTTTGACCGCTTTTTTCAGACGTCTGAATTCTGATGCACAAGCTCCTGAAAAAGAGATTTGTTACTAATACTGCTCATGTTATTAACTGTGCTTAACTTGAGGAGCAGCAAATGGATTTAAAACTGACTGGAAAAGTGGCTCTGGTAACCGGAGCCCGAACAGGAATTGGTTTCAGCATTTGTGAAGAACTGGCCGTGAATGGTGTGCATTTAGTCATGGTGGCCAGACGAGAACCTGAGCTGATTCTGGCTGCGAAAAAAATATCAGAGAAATACGGTGTTTCGGTGCTGCCTGTTGCCGGGGATGTGACTGATCCCAAACTCCCTTCCCTGGTGGTTGAACAAGTGGAAAAGGTTTTTCAGCGTATTGATTTACTGGTAAATAATGCCGGAAGAGCACATACGGGAACGCTGTTAACCACTTCGGAAGAAGACTGGCAGATAATGACTGAGACCAAATTCTCCGCCATGCGACGTTTTTGTAAGGTAATCATCCCCGGGATGCAGAGACGAAACTGGGGGCGTATTGTCAATATCTCATCCATTGGCGGTATCTACCCTAATCCGCAACTTACCGTCTCACACGCACTGAGCGCCGCTATCAACAACCTGACCCGTAGTTTAGCACTTAGCGTGGCTCCGGATGGCATTCTGGTCAATGCGATCGGAGTGGGTGCTGTCGCGACGGATAACTGGGCGCAGAACATGCTACCGAATGTTCGCAATCGTCGTCCTGAACTGGCTGACAGAACAGACGAAGAGGTAATGGCATTACTGGGTAAAGAGAACACGCCTGTGGGCCGCTTTGGA
This sequence comes from Candidatus Symbiopectobacterium sp. NZEC135, assembly GCF_025962695.1. Lineage (NCBI taxonomy): Bacteria > Pseudomonadati > Pseudomonadota > Gammaproteobacteria > Enterobacterales > Enterobacteriaceae > Symbiopectobacterium > Candidatus Symbiopectobacterium sp. NZEC135. Next base: position 3,863 of record NZ_JAGFPF010000104.1, read on the forward strand.
CTTCCTGAAGATATTGCTGCAATTGCTGCGTTCCTACTTTCTGGGAGGAATCAGTTTGTTACTGGACAGACAATTGAAGCATCAGGCGGAGCAGACAGATTTATGTAATGTCTTCCATTCAACTTAAATAATGTTTGAGAATTGAATTAGTTTAACCTGATATTTTTTCTTCTTTTCAATCACTGCGAAATATGAGGCCGGATATGGGGGACTGAAACGCCAAGAAGCCCCCGCGTCAATATAATCCAAATATTATAACGTAATAGATCCCGCACCATGAAATTAATTTCACTGGAAAATTCATGGTATTTTTTTAAAAAATAGAAATAGAGGCAAACCACTATGTCAAAAAAACAAACACTATCAAATACAAACTATAGTTCGCCTGACTGGCTGACTATCCGTGAAGCAGTCGAAGTGATAAATAAAAAAGGACTGAAAATTAAAAAAAAGTGACATTTACAGGCATGCATTACATGGCAGCATTCATCTCTCTATTTACTTTCAGTCGCCAATTACATTACGAAAAATACAGAGGTCGGGCTACAAAGTAAGGCTCAGAGCATGTGATATGTCATCAATAAATCGTTTATGCCTTCTTGACAAAAAAGCGTTTATTGAAGGACATAATTTTATTGTTAGCACTACTGGCAAATATATCATTCCCACAGAGAGAGTTATTGACACTCTATTGATTGGATATGAATATGTTCTAGTACAAAAATTACTTGCCCAATCCCTTAAAATACCATTACCTGTAACAGGAGCTATTGATTTTAATCATGGCATAACAGTTAGCTTACAAGGAGAACCATTTCAACTATTCGATAAAATGACATGGGAAGAAAGAATAACACAAAAAATTATGCAACTCCCTAAAAACATTTCACCATATGTACATAAAGAGATATTCTCAAAGAGGATAAATAATTACCTGGGGAAAGAGTATTTCCCGGCTCATATTTTACCTCGGGATGCCTGGTTTGTTATTCGACATGCTGAACTTGATAAAGTCATTGACATCATAACCAATAGCAGAGTGCCCCCATTATCTGCAACGCGAATATCAACACCACTATCTCGTTTTTTCTGGCTGGCCTGTAAAAACAATGAAGTCATCCGTCCATTAATTAGTAAACCGTACAAACTACTATCTATTTTCGAACAATGGGCATCTGACGAAGGCATTACCGACAGGCTCAGTGGTGATACGTTAAAAACTGCACTCGTACGCGGTTCCCCCACATCAATGTCGGATTGACGCAAGTGAATTTTACCAAACCTAAATGTCCGTATTAAGGACTCTAAAATCAGTAATACGGACATAATTAGTTTTTTTGACTCCTTTTTCCTTGTCACCTCAAGGGATATTATATTTCTGCATTACGGGTATAAATACATATCATCAATTACCAAGCATTAGAAATGTAAAAACAAAATAGTACTTAAATGCTCACAACCCCACACATACATAAAAGCCACTCCTTATTCAAGGAGGATTTAGCCGACCTGCATAGGTTCGATCGAATCCAAAATCCACAAAATAGATTAACTTTAGCTCATCCAACTATTAAATACATGCATGGGTTCGTAATTATATTCCAATTAATGAATCCGACTGTACTAACCGATACCTTACACATGCAAAAGCATGAAAAAACATATTGCACAGAAAGCCTTAAGTTCATTCACAATGAAATAAATGAGAATTTTTATTTTCTTCAAAAATCTATAACAGAGGTACTAAGACCATTATTACAAGATGAACCCCGCCCATAATCCAGATGCTTACTAAGGATTTAAAAACTCATCCTTATGATACGGGTAATTACCTTACCCCCAGGAAGAGTTATTTTTAATATTGACGGCATTTTTCCTATACCGGTGTGGTGGGACATTATATCTTTTTCGGAATGCCCTAGTTAATGATTGCTGAGAGTCAAAGCCAAATCGCATCGCTATGTTTATCAAAGGTTCATTTGTTGTGATAATAGCATCTAAAATAAGACATAATTTTTTCTCTCTGATGAAACCTCCTAGACTCTGACCGGTTTCAGATAAAAACACTCTCTGCAAATGCCATTTTGAATATCCGGATTTGATAGCCACATCATCAATTTTTAGTGGCATCTCGATATTATTGTTTATCCAAATAATTAAGTCATTTACAAAATATTTTCTGTTTTTCATAACCGAAACCTCATAGTTACTCTACCAGAAATACATTCTCATCAGGCAGTTAGATCAAGAACTGACAATCCATAAGTTCTGCATAAATCCTCAATAGAGACCATACTTTTTATTATGGTGTGATGGATATACTCGCAGACAGTCCAGCCACCAATTCAACTCCATCCGGCAATCTGTCAATATGAATCCGAACCGGGATACGCTGCGCGAGCCGCACCCAGCTAAAGGTTGGCTCGACATTAGGCAGGCCAAGCCCCCCGGTCTCGTCATTGTTATCATCTATTCCGCGTCCGATACTCTCAACATGACCCGTGATCACCGGCTTAAATCCCATCAGCGTTATGTGTGCAGTATTTCCCGTGCGGATATGTTGCAACTTAGTCTCTTCAAAATAGCCAACCACCCAAAAACTATGGGCATCAATGATGGCAACTTTAGTTTCTCCCACTGTGGCATAGTCGCCAGGGCGAAGCCGCAAATGTGTGACATAGCCCGCAACCGGAGACCGAACAATAGCATGCGATAAGTTAAGCTCTGCAAGGTCCAGCGCAGCCAGTGCACCGTGGTAATTGGCCGCAGCGACGCTGGCTGCGCTGGCTGTTTGCTGTAAATCCTCGCTGGAAATCACCCCTTTAATCTGAGAGCGTCGCCTCGCCGCATCCTGGCGCATCAGCATTTCATGACGTTTCGCCTCAACATCTGCCTGTGCGCTGTCCACTGCCAACCTCAACCAGTGCGGGTCGATGGAATAGAGCACATCGCCCCGATTAACCCACTGATTATCGCGGACGGACACATTCAGCAACGGTCCGGAGACATTCGGCGCAATCTGTACCACATCCGCACGAACCCGACCATCGCGGGTCCAAGGGGTTTGCGCATAATGTTTCCAGAGAATAAAAGCCAAAAGCGTAGCCACCGCCACAGCGCTGAACGTCAGCACGTAGCGGCCCAGTAGAGAAAGTAACGATTTCATTTAAAAAACCCCAGTTCGGTCAGTCCCTGCAACAGCAGGTAAAAAGTAATAATGAAGACGGAAAAATCGATCATCGGTCTAAAGGG
>NZ_JAGFPF010001049.1:0-753 GCF_025962695.1 Candidatus Symbiopectobacterium sp. NZEC135
CCGTCAGCCTCAGTCGTGATTAACGTCTTCATGCCTTTACTCTATAACGGCAATACCTTGCCGTGAGTTCGCATCCTTACTGCATCGGTGCTGCATCGCTACTACCTCAGACACGCATCAGACACAGCATCTCAATCAGCGATATCCATCTGCTCAAGCGGCGTGATGAGCTCACGCACTACGCTGGTGGCAAAACTGCCTGCCGGCAGCCAGAAATCCAGCGTAACCGAGCCATCATCCAGCCAGGACCAGCACATCTGCTGCGGATACAGCAGCGCGGCACGGCGCGCAACGTCCACGCGTTCACGACGCAGCAGTCCAAGCAGCGTCTCTTGCCCTGCCAGACAACCCTGTTCAAACGCCAACGCGGCACCCTGAGTACCAGGGTCACCGTCGCCGGGCAGCGGGGCCGTCACGCACAGCTCACGCTGATCAACGCGCGTTTGCAGTGCCGTCACTTCGTCTTCATTGGCGACAAACCAACTGCCGCGCCCGGCCAGTTGCAGCGCGTCGCCCGCCAAGACCTGCGTTGCCAAGCCCTGGCTCAACCGTTGGCTCACGATAAGATTGAACAGCGCGCTGCGACTGGCCGACAGATAGAAGCTGCGTTTGCTGCGCTCGCTGACGCGAATCTCGTCTCTGGCCCAACGTGCCGCCTGAATCAGATTGTTACCGCCGCGACCAAAGCGCTGGCTGCCAAAATAGTTCGGCACACCTTGTTCGGCGATCGCCGCTAGCCGCGCTTCGACGGCG
>NZ_JAGFPF010001051.1:0-752 GCF_025962695.1 Candidatus Symbiopectobacterium sp. NZEC135
AATACGTTCAGCGACAATAGCAACATTTTCACCGCTGATGGCACCATCATTATTCAGTACGGAGCTCAGTTCAGCGTTCAGGGTGGTTAATGCCGTAATATCACCGTGGTTACGCAGCGAATGCGCGCCAATGTGCATTGCGTCACTGAGCAGCGTACCGCGGTTTTCTATCTGTTGTCCGTTCAGGTGCAGTTCCCCGCCGGATAGCAACGTGCCCTGATTGGTTAAGCTTGGTTGCGCGGTTTGCGCGCCAAGCGCGGCAATACGCCCGGTGAGCGGTGCCGGTGTTACAACCGTTTCAATGCTTAACAGCGCATCACCCTGCATGCGCCCTTGATTATCAAACCGGTTGGCCTGCACCACCAACTGCGACGCCTGCCATTCACCGAGGTTGACCACATTTGCTGCATTGATGCTGGCAATGCCCTGGCTAAACAGTTTGCCGGAAGCGCTGTTATCAAGGCGCTCCGCTAAGGTCAGCGTCAACGCATCAACCCCCAGCATGCTGCCACTGTTGGTCAAGCGCGCCGCATTGACATCAATACGTTTTGCCTGCCACTGCCCGGTATTCTCCAGTGCCGTGGTTTGAATGCTGGCATCACCCTGACTGAGCAAATAACCACTGTTGAAGATAGCGTCGGCGACATGCAGGGTTAACGCCTCTACACCCAGCAATTTGCCGCGGTTGTCCAGCGAGGCGGCATTCAGCGTCAGACGCTGCCCTTCCAGCGTACCCCACTGCTGGAGACGCT
>NZ_JAGFPF010001050.1:0-742 GCF_025962695.1 Candidatus Symbiopectobacterium sp. NZEC135
AAGGCTGCTGCACGCACCTGCTTTTGCGCCAGGAACTGTGCCAAACGTGATTCATTTCCTCCGACCAGTGAAAATGCATTTGCCGCAATACCCGCGTTTTCCTGCAACAACGTAGTACCAATCACGGCGACGGAAGAACCGGCGGGTGACATGCCCACTTTTTTACCTTTTAGCTGGGAAAGCGATGTGATCGGTGAGTCGGCTGGCACCACGAATGCCACATCCGCAGGTTGCGTGGCCGCGATGATTTTCACCCCTCACTGGCAACGCTGAATACACCGGCAACCGGTGCACCAAATGCCAGATCGATAGAACCAGAAGCCAGAGCCTTCAAGGGGGCGTTAACATCAGGAAAGTGAACGAACTCAGCATCGACGCCACGTTTCTTCAGGAAATCCTGACTTTCGAGCACCGCGCCGTAGCCAAGGCTGACGCCGGATGTCCAGTAACCAATACGCACTTTGCCGTTAGCAAAGCTCAGTTGCGGCAGAAGTCCTGCCAGCAGGGCAAAAACAACGAGCAGTCTTTTCATGTTATTACCTCAGATTCAATGAAATGCTATGAACGTTTTTTCCAGCGAAACAGATGCCGCTCCAAGGGTTTCAGCAACCCCCCTTCCAGCAGCAACATCAGTGAGACGAGTAACAATGTCCAGGCGAATACCTGGCTGGTTTGCACCAGATCGCCGGCCTGACGCAGGCGGTACCCAATGCCATCCGATGACCCCAGCGTTTCTGCCACC
>NZ_JAGFPF010001053.1:0-750 GCF_025962695.1 Candidatus Symbiopectobacterium sp. NZEC135
CTTGGCATTACTCTTGGGCTATGAAACCCTGTTTGGGGAGTTGGGTGAAGGGCTTTCCGGGGGGCAAAAACAGCGCCTGTTTATCGCTCGCGCGCTCTATCGCAAACCGGGCATTCTCTTTCTGGACGAAGCCACCAGCGCACTGGATAAAGAAAGCGAAGCCTTTGTTAATCTGGCGATCAGGCAGATGAACATTACCCGGATTATCATTGCACATCGAGAATCGACGCTCGCCAGTGCCGATAGGGTAATCACCCTCGGCCCAGAGGGGAAAATAGTCGGTATGCCCTAATGGCATACCGAACGCGTCGCATCAGGCTTTGGTCGCTAAAATCACGCTGGAGGCTTTAATCAGGGCGATCAGTTCACTGCCAACGCTGACCTGCATCTCTGCCACGCTTTCATTGGTGATGGTGGAGGTCAGCGCCAAGCCGCTGCCGGTGAGCAAATGGATGGTGGAGTTGACCGCGCCGGGAATGACAGAGGTCACTTTGCCACGGAATTGGTTACGGGCGGAGAACACCAGGCCGCTGTTGGCCGAAGCCAGAATCACCCAGGGCGCCTTGACCAGTGCAATCGCAGCTTTACCCGGCACCAGACCCAGCGTATTGCTGCTGGCACGGGTGATCACGGTGGTCAGGGTTTCCCCACCTTCCAACGTGAGAACCACTTCATTATTGACCGCGCCTTCGGTTACCGACGCCACCACACCAGAAAGTTGATTTCTTGCCGACACTGACATAGCTCGCT
>NZ_JAGFPF010001052.1:0-750 GCF_025962695.1 Candidatus Symbiopectobacterium sp. NZEC135
CGCGCACCGGAGCATCAAGCGTTTCTCGACTGGCTCATCGAGCAGATAACCGAACATCAGGTCGATGCGCTGATTGTGGCGGGTGATATTTTTGATAACGGTTCGCCGCCCAGCTATGCGCGCGAAATGCTCAACCGGTTTGTGGTGGCATTGCGCCCCACCGGATGCCAGTTGGTGTTGCTGGCCGGCAACCACGATGCGGTGGCGACCCTGAATGAATCACGGGACTTGCTGGCGTGCCTTAATACCCGTGTTATCGCCAACGCCGCCGAAGATGTGACGCAGCAGGTATTGGCACTCAATACCCGCCAAGGCGCGCCCGGCGCGATGCTGTGCGCCATTCCTTTTCTGCGTCCGCGCGACATCCTGCGCAGTCTGGCGGGTCAATCCGGCGAGGAAAAACAGCTCGCCTTGCAAGACGCCATCAGCGGACACTATGCGCAATGCTACCAGTACGCCTGCGATTTACGCGACACGCTGGCATTGCCCCTGCCGATTATCGCCACCGGACACCTGACCACCGTCGGGGTTACCGCCTCGGAAGCGGTGCGCGAGATCTACATCGGCTCGCTCGATGCCTACCCGGTGCAGGCTTTTCCACCTGCCGACTATATCGCCCTTGGGCATATCCACCGCCCGCAGCGCGTGGGACACAGCGAGCATATCCGTTACAGCGGCTCACCGATTGCTCTGAGTTTTGATGAGCTTGGCAGTGAAAAATCGGTCGTGTTGATCGACTTCCCGCCAAGT
>NZ_JAGFPF010001054.1:0-739 GCF_025962695.1 Candidatus Symbiopectobacterium sp. NZEC135
CCCCCTGGTATCCCCCCCGACCACCCCCGGGGTTTCCGGACCGCCAACGATAGCGCCGCTGGCAAAGATCACCGCGATTTCCGCGCCGCTTTGGTTGGTCGGTTTTTCGCTGTAGTCATAAATGCTGGTGTAGTTGAAGCTCTGATTCTTGTTGTCCCAGCCGAAGGTTTTTACCAGCTTCTGTTCGATGACCGAACGGGATGCCACTTCGTCCACCAGTTTGTTATCCAGCGCATAGCGTGCCGGATCGCCTTGTACAGCCTGAAGGCCGGCGATAATCGCACTGGCACCGGGGAACAACTGTTGCGGGGGGAATTGGTATTCAGGTAATTTTGCCACAATCCACCCACCCAGCGCATATCGGCTTCGCGCGCTTCGGGGGACATATCGTCACGCAGGAAGGGTTCTACCGCCGACTTGTAAGTACCGACGCGAAATACGTGGCTGGTCACATCCAGCTTTTCCAACAGCGATTTGTAATAGAGGCCATTGGTGGCGAAACCGCGCAGATCGACGTTACCCTGCGGGGTCAGCGAAATGGTGGTCGCGAAGCTGGCCAGATAGTATTGCGTTTGGCTGTAACTGTCACCGATCGCGAAAATGGGTTTGCCGCTGTCGCGGAATTCACGCAACGCCTTGCCAATATATTGCAGCGAGGGCTGGTCGGCGCCGACGAAATCACTCAGATCGGGCACCATACCGGTAATATTGCTGTCGGGTTTGGCCTGACGGATAGTGT
>NZ_JAGFPF010001056.1:0-748 GCF_025962695.1 Candidatus Symbiopectobacterium sp. NZEC135
TTCCGGCAAACTGGTCCTGCTTGAGCCACGGGAGGATAGCAATCTTCCACAGAGTGCGGAGCCCGGCGAAACGGCGCTTTAACCCTTCTTTATTACTCCTTACTCCGCAGCGTGCCGGGTCAACTGACTGTGCACGTTGCCTTCATTCAATTCCGGGGCCATCATGCTTTCCACCACTGCCTTTCTGGCGGCGGCCATGCAGTGTGCCGCCAGCATTCATCCGTCCACTGCACCCGACGTGGCACGGGTGGAACCCGGTTTTAACCCTTATGCCACCGCCGAAATTATCCCGAAGGCCACTCGCGCCCTCGGAGATAACAATGTTATCTCCCATCAGCCCGCCAGCCGGGACAAAGCTGAGCATATTATTCGCCGCCTTATGGCACAGGGACGCCGTTACTCTGTGGGACTGATGCAAATCACCAGCACCAATTTCCATCATTACGGCGTGACGGCCTCTGACCTGCTTGATCCCTGTACCAATTTGTCAGTTTTTGAAAGCATTCTCAGCGACTGCTACCAACGTGGCGGTTCCCTGAAAAGAGCGTTGAGTTGCTATTACTCCGGCAATTTCCATACCGGACAACAGCCGGAAGCGGCTTTTTCAGGGACCAGCTATCTGCAGCGGGTGGGTTATGTTTCAGCTTCTCCCCGTTATGCCGTACCGGGCACCCGCGAGGATAAATCCACAACTCTGACTCCCCTCGAAGCCATTCCTGCTGATAAGCCATCCCCTCCCCGTGTGATC
>NZ_JAGFPF010001055.1:0-748 GCF_025962695.1 Candidatus Symbiopectobacterium sp. NZEC135
ATGTGGTAACGGGCGCGTTCGATAAAATCCCCCTGCGGCGCAGCGCTTTTAAACGCCCGCTCAAACAGCGCTTCACTCAGGGTAAACACGCTGCGCAGAATACGGTAGTAAAGCCCTTCCGTCAGCCCACGGCTGGCAACGTCGCGCGTCACCCCTTTGAGCGCCGCAGCATGAGAAGCGGCAAACTTGTCGCCTTGTGCCGTCACGTATTGGTCGAGCAGCGCAAGAAAATCCACCACCGTCTGGCGGCGATCGCCGGATTTATCCCAGTAGGCACCGTCGATGGTCTGAAACACCAACTCATGCCAGGCGGGATAATCGCCATCGTCAATCAGAGCAAACACTTTCTGTTTCAGCTCGCGTGTTACCTGATTATCCTGCTCATCGTAGTGCAGCACCTTTTTGATTACCTCGGTCATGATGCTCTGTTTGACCGGTTTGAGCAGGTAATCATCCACTTTCAGGCTCAGCATGCTGCGCACAATATCGAAATCATCATTGGCAGTGGTGACGATCACTTTGGTCTGATCGTTTTTACGACGCAGGTACTCGATCACTTCTCTTCCATTCGGCAGCGGAATATTGATATCCACCAGGATCATGTCGATATGATTAAGCTGATCGATCAGTTGAATGGCTTTGCGTCCGGTCGATGCTTCATGAATGGTGGCATTTTCGATATGCTCCGAGATCATGCGGCGCAAAGACTCGGATTCAATGTGTTCATCTTCCACAATCACAAAATTGT
>NZ_JAGFPF010001057.1:0-747 GCF_025962695.1 Candidatus Symbiopectobacterium sp. NZEC135
CGATCTTCTGGCGCAGCGTCAGGGAGCTTACTAATATGTCGCAGAATACCCCATTGCAGGTACTGAAACCCTTTCTCCTGCTATATCGTCGCCACATTTGGCGGCTCAGCATCGGCGTAGTGCTTGCCATTATCACACTGCTGGCGAGTATTGGGTTGCTGACGCTCTCCGGTTGGTTTCTCGCTGGGGCGTCACTGGCGGGCCTTGCCGGATTGATGACCTTCAACTACATGCTGCCTGCGGCGGGCGTGCGCGGTGCGGGGATCCTGCGTACCGCCGGGCGCTATGCCGAGCGTCTGGTGAGTCATGACGCGACCTTCCGCGTACTGCAACACCTGCGTGTTTTTACCTTTTCGCGTACGCTTCCGCTTTCACCGGGCGGGCTCGCCCAGTTTCGTCAGGCCGACCTGCTAAACCGTCTGGTTGCCGATGTTGATACGCTCGATCACCTCTACTTACGCGTCATATCGCCGTTGGTGAGCTGGCTGGACACCTCGCTGGCATTGACCCTCGGCACCATTATGCTGCTGCTGTTAGCCTTGCTACCGCCGGTGTTTTATCGTGCAGGCAAACCGATTGGTACCCACCTCACGCTGTTGCGCTCGCGTTATCGCACCCAGTTAACCACCTGGCTACAGGGGCAAGCCGAATTAACCCTGTTTGGCGCACAAGCCGCCTTTCGCCGCCTGCTCACCGACACGGAACAGGCCTGGCTGACGCAGCAGCAGCGGCAGGCGCGTCTGACGG
>NZ_JAGFPF010001058.1:0-746 GCF_025962695.1 Candidatus Symbiopectobacterium sp. NZEC135
ACACGGCGGCGCCAGCAGTTGAATAAATCCGGCGCCCTGATTGACCAGGTGGGTACCCAGCGCCTTGATCGCCTGTGCACAGCGTTGCGGGTTGCCCGCGCCCGACAGCACCGACCAGCTCTGGGCAATGGCATCAATCTGGCACTCCGTCGACAGGTGCGATCCCAGCGGCTCTCCGTTATCAAAATAGCCACGGCGATACCAGGCACCGTCCCAGGCGTGGGTTTCAATATTTTGCTGTAACTGCGCCGCATGCTCGCGGCAGCGGGTGGCAAGCTGGTGTTCCTGTCGCCGCTCGGCCAGTGCGGAAAAGCGTTGCAAAATATCGTACAGGAAGAAGGCCAGCCAGACGCTTTCGCCTTTGCCTTCCAGCCCCACCAGGTTCATGCCATCGTTCCAGTCACCGGCCCCCATCAGCGGCAAACCGTGGCGACCCGTGGCAAGCCCGTGCTCGATAGCGCGCACGCAGTGTTGCCATAGCGTTTCAGACTGCGCGCTGACCACCGGCTGCTCATAGGCCGATTCTTCTCCGGGAAGCAGTTGCCGCCCTTCAAGATAGGGCACCGCCTGTTCCAACAAAGAGAGATCGCCGGTGGTTTCCACATAGTGGCACAGCGCCAGCGGCAGCCAGAGATAATCATCAGAGCAGCGGGTGCGCACCCCATTGCCCAAAGGTGGGTGCCACCAGTGTTGCACATCCCCTTCAATAAATTGGCGTGAGGCGCAGAGCAACAGTTGATCGCGCA
>NZ_JAGFPF010000105.1:0-6318 GCF_025962695.1 Candidatus Symbiopectobacterium sp. NZEC135
AAACCAATGCTAAACACTTTCATGTAAGCAATCAGGCTTTTTAACCAGGCGGCCTGTGCGACACCTTCTACTACCAGCGTTTGCTGTAATAAGGTGGCAATTCCCAGTAATAAACCTGCCGCAATAAAGCCTGGAATAAGCGGTGTGAAAATCGTGGCAAACTTGGTCAGAAAGTTGTGTACTGCGCTTTTCTGCTTGGCTTTTATCTGCTGTTTGTTTTGGCTTGCCAATTGACGTAAATCGGGCGCTGTTTCACCCGTGGCTGCCGCTGGGGAAGGGGTAATCAGTAGCGCATTCATCATCTCACTGGCGGTTTGCGCTTTACCGGGGCCAAGAATGACCTGCAACTGATCGTCGCCATTTACCACTCCCAGGACGCCAGGTATTTTTTTCAGCGCGTCTAGCGCGATTAATTGGCGATCCTTTAACGTAAGTCGCAGCCGGGTCATGCAGTTACCGCAGAGAATGATATTCTCTCTTCCACCGATGAGATGTAAAATCTCTTCGACCATCGAAACGGTTATTTTTGCCATGATTATCGTTATATCTCCTGCAATGTTAGGGGGCTAGCGGCCCAAACATCGAGCCAAAAGAGAGTGTTGTATACTTGACGGTGAGTCACGTTCTGGTTTTCCATCGCAACGCTCATTTGTGGATAAGACTATGACAATGATAACGGCAACTCCCCCCAAAAATCATGCGTCACACAGCACCGAGATAGAGCAGAAAGTCCTTAAACGTTCAATTTTATGCACCTTTTTTATTGCAAGTGCGGGGATCGTTGTTGGCCTGGTTTGCGGATCAATATCGATTATTTTTGACGGCATGTTTTCCATCCTGGATGCCGGAATGTGTTCGCTCTCTTTATTAGTCTCTCGACTGCTGGGGCAGCCCCATAGTCGTCGATTCCAATTCGGGTTCTGGCATGTTGAACCGATGGTTCTGGCATTTAATGGTTGCCTGTTGGTTATTCTGTGTTTATATGCCTTTGTTAATGCCATCAAAGGGATCATCGACGGCGGGCGAGAATTAGAACTTGGCTGGGCTATCGCTTATGCGATTACTATCAGCACCTTTTGTTTTGTGCTCTACTTCACACAGCGTCGACTGAACAAAAAAATCAAATCAGAACTGATCGCGCTGGATACTAAAAGCTGGCTAATGTCTGCCTGTATCAGTAGCGCTTTGTTATTTGCTTTTATAATTTCCTGGTTGATGGAGGGCACTCGCTACGAATACCTTACTGTTTATGCCGATCCTCTCGCACTGGCGGTTCTGACCTTACTATTAATTCCCGTCCCGGTGAAAACGGTTCTGTCCGCCGTTCGGGAAATTCTACAAATGACGCCGGACAGCCTCGACTGTAAAATTGAATCTATCATGGCACAGTTAACGCTGGAATATGGTTTTCTGGATTATTCAAACTATGCGACGCGTATCGGGCGTGGCTTATTTGTTGAAATCCATATTGTCATTCCCGAGAGTATGGCAAACAGCGGTGTGCGAAAATTTGATAAGATTCGCGATGACATTGCGCAATCCATCGGCGAAGATGGCCCCCATCGTTGGTTGACCATCTCCTTCACGCAAGATGCCAAATGGCTGTAGTAGGGCGAATCGGGGGTAAGGGGGACGATGGTTGCCGCCAGTAAACCGGTTGCGTGGTAGTAATACCTTATCGTGGACGCTACTATCCCGGTTATCGGCATAGGGGCAGTCCAAAGCATCAGTAGGGTGCTTTAAGGGTTGATGGCACTTTCATTGTGGAGAGGGATAACCAGATGTTTAAAGCAGGTTTTATCACTGGCGCTATTTTGCTGTTTTGTCAATTTCCCGCTCAGGCGGCAACCGACTGGCAAGTGGGTGATTTTGTCCGCCAAACTCACCGTTGGGATGAAAAATCAAACCGCTTTCTGTCGGGAGCGGCTGAAGGGGAAGGTGACGGTTGCTGGCAGATTACTGCCACCACGCCAGAAAGCATCACCATGAAACTGATAAGTGGCGTTTTTAAGCCCTGGTGGACGGATAAACCCATCGCGCTTGGCGAAGTCGATGATTGGTTTGATAGCGGCGTATACAAAGAGGCGAATCCTACTATGCCTCCGTTGTCTGAAATCAAAGCAACGTTTTCTACCGTCGCTTCTTGTCGTTAATGCGGCTTCTGGGGATTCAGTGTTGGTCGACGATCGCGACTGAATCCTCCAGAAATAAACAAAGGCTTAATCCAGATTTAGCTCGCCGTAGGTTTTGACCACGCGGGAAATAATTCCGTAATCGATCGCTTCTTGGGTGTTCATCCAGTAATTGCGATCGGTATCCTGTTTCACTTTCTCGACGGGCTGGCCGGTGGCATCGGCAATCAGATGGTTGACGCGATCGAGCATCCTGATGATTTCTTTGGCTTCGATTTCAATATCGCTAGCCTGACCGCGCACGCCGCCCAAAGGCTGGTGGATCATAAAGCGGGTATTCGGCAGCGCGTAACGGTGCTCTTTTTTAGCCGCAAGGAAAATGGTGGTGCCGGCGCTGGCAACCCAGCCGGTGCCAATAATATGGACTTCCGGTTTGATAAACTTAATCATGTCATGGATGGTGTCTGCCGCCTCAACGTGACCCCCCTGACTGTTAATATAGATTTTTATTGGCGCATCGCTGATGCTTTGCAACAGCAGAAGCTGGGTAACGACCTTCTCGGTCAGCGCCTGATTCACTTCACCGGAGATAATGATCGAGCGCGCATCCAGCAGCTTTTGCTGCATGAGGGTGCTTGTATTGGCGGAGTCCGCTTCTTTCTTATCGTCCTGTTCTTTACTCGTAATAAATTGCATGCTGTGCTTTCCTTTTCTGATGATAGCGCTAAGCATAGTCCACGGAAGGCTAAGCGGAAATAACAAGTTGTTATCTTCATTCATGGGGTTTTTACCCGGCAATCACACACCGTTCTTCGCCATACCAGAGTTGTGAATGTGCTAAATCTACGAATTTACGCTCATCCTCAATAAGCTCCTGAAGCGCGCGTAAGCCGTTCTCTGTTTTCCGGGCTGCAAGATGCGACTCCATATCGTCCCACCATAGCTCGGCACAGCCATCAAAGTCGACAGACTCTGTATTCCTGGTGCGCTGAAGTGCGTGCGGGCGCTACTCCCTGTGACACCTTGAAAATCAAAATACGGGAACAGCTCGTGTTGATCGATTGTCAGGTTGACGCTTTGGGGCAGAGCCGGGAATTGCTGAAAGGGTTGCTTAATGGATAATGCAGAGATAGCCTTCCTTAAAATAAGTCATTAAAGGAGGGAAGGGGCCCAATAAAGAAGTACTATCTGGCAACGGCTAACTGATCGGGTGTGAGTTCTCCGACCGGGCGTTGTCCTCACTATTACTGAGTAAAATTAGTGAGGGCAATACCTGATACATACAACAACAATGAATTTTTATTTCATATAATTTTAACTTAATTATATAGCCATGATCTGAATCAAGCGAACAGTGACATGCATATGTGTTTTACATATATGCAAATGATAATACTGGAATGACTATATATTCTATTGACTTGCTGCAAAAAAAGGACAAGTGTTAATGAGCGATTAAATTGCAGGTATTTACCAATGTTAGAATAATAAGGAAAGGTGTTTATAATGGGAAGAAAAGATCTGAGTTAATTTTCGAAGATACGAGAGGGATAAGCATAAATGCTATTTGCATAATTGAGAATTGTTAATAAGTGAGTAAAGGGATAACTTCAGTGAATGATCTTGTTACGGCGATAAAAAAACAAAAAATCAGATTTATCATGGTGTTGGCTCTCATCTTGCTAGTGAAGATCTCATCAACACTGCCCGCTATTATTTTAGGGAGAATTGTGGATGAATTTACCTTTATAGGGCATGAGAATGGATATCATACATTAGCACAATATCTTGTTCTTTTTGCTTTTATAGGGTTTTTTAATGCGGTTTTTTCTCCTTTGCAAATAACCTTTCTGACAAGATTTGTACAGAATACGCTTTGTTTTTTCTCTATAAATTGGATAGGGGAAATTTTTAAAAAGGACTTTGAGATTTTTAGCTCTCTGAATATAGGGAAATTAATAAAATCAATCGAAAGAGGTATTCTCGCTTACGAAAAAATCATAACATATTTCTTTAGTGTGTTATTACCGTTGATCATCGAACTCATCATTCTAAGCGCTTGGTTGATAAAAATTTCCAATCTTTACTTTTTAATTTTCATCTTTTCTTTTTCATCAATATATTTATATATCACGCATAAAATAATAAAGTGGAGAAGGAGTCATATAGATCAGCTCAATGAGATAGAGGATGAACAAACAGGCGTACTATCCAATACGTTATTGGCGGCAAAAAGCATTAAACTTGAACAAGCGTACGATTCTGCGCTAAAACCCTTAAACGCCATGTTGGAAGAATATGCGAAAAGTGCTATCAGGGTTAGCTTTTCAGGTTCTCTTTTAGTATCAGCAAAAATATTGTTTCTTACCATTACGACTTCTGCCATCATTGTATATGGCATCATGAGTGGCTATTTTTTATCTGAATCGATAACTGCTGGAGAGTTTGTATCATTGTTCACACTATCAACGATGCTATTGAATGATGTTTTTTCAATTGCTGAATCATATAGAGTGGGTGATCAGTTTTTTTCTGATAAAAAGAGCTTCGAAAAAATATTATCATTCAGAACTTTTAAAGGAGATAAAAAAAGAAGAATCGATTTAAATAAGAGTGGTCACTCTATTGTTGTTAAATCTTTTATTTATAGTAGATATGGAGAGGTGGTATTAACGATTGAGGATGACGTTGTCATAAACTCAAAGGATAAAATAGCCATTATTGGCCCCAGTGGTTCTGGGAAAACAACCTTTTTAGAATTAATTGTTGGGGTTGATAAAAATAAAGAAGGTGTTAAGGTTTTTCTCGATGAGATATTACTCGATGATATTGTAGAGGAAGACCATTTGTCTGTTATTCGCTATGCTCCTCAACAACCCAAGTTCACTGTTGGACCTGTCAAAGATGCGGTGTTTTTTGGTAAGGTATTACCAACGAATGTTAAGGACTATTTTAGTTCTCTTTCTATTGAATATATTTGGAGTGGAGATAAAGTTATTGATCATGACGCTAATGGGATTTCTGGAGGGGAAAGTAAAAAACTTTCTATTTTACGTATCCTTTGCAATCCAGGGAAGTTCAATTTCTTCGATGAGCCGACATCATCTGTGGATACCAAAGGGGCTGAAGGAATATGGCATTTTCTCATGCAACATCTCAAACAATATGCTGTGATTTGCGTTACCCATGATCTGAGTATTTTGAATCGGTTTGATAAAGTTATTGTCATAGATAAAGGAAAGATTGTCGCTCATGGGGCTTGGGATTCTATCTCAAAACACGCGAATGTTATCGATACTCTGACTAGATTAGAGGAAGAAAATAATGTGGCATCGAAATAAAAAAGGGTAATAACCCCAGTATCTCCCAGAGATACTTCTGCTCACGATAAGTATATTGATGATGGGGTAAGTCTTTTTATATGGTCATCTCCTTTGCCCCATATAGGTGCGAGGAGTACTCCCAGTCATATTCTTAAAAAAGGTGGTGAAAGCACTATCACTGGAAAATGCTAGAAAACTAGCCACTTCAGAAATCGGTTGTGCTTCGGCTAATAATTCAATCGCCTTAAATAGTCGCCATTGTTGGCGCCATTGCTGGTAGTTGAGCCCTGTTTCTTTCATCATAATGCGACTGATAGTTTTTGCGGTTGCTCCAGTGTTAACGGCTAGCATTTGTAGTGGTGGTGGCATTTCCATATCACTCAAACAACGTAAACGTCGATCTTTTGGTAGTGGCAGAATTGTTGGTTCGCGTTGGGTACTATTAATTTCATCCTTACCCAAATATGGGCTGCTGCGCCGTATCGCCAGTTCATTGAAAAATCTGCAAAAGCAATACGCTCTACTGTTTCACGTAATAGTGCTGTCACGTTCAATACTTCTACATCAGGGCTGAATACAGGATGGCGTTGGTTATCAACATAGATGGAACGATACCCCACAACACCACGAATTTGAACACGGTGCACAACTCCTGGGGGAATCCAGGCAATACGCCCTGGCGGCAACAGGCAAATACTGTTGTTAAGCGTAATGCGCATACATCCTTGTTGGCTAAACAGTAATTGTCCCTTTTTATGATAATGATTACCTGAATCATGTTGGGTCAGCTCAGACGCTATACCTACGACATCATTGTCATGCTCATCAGGATTAAATGCGGAATCTGCGGGTATCCATGCCAT
>NZ_JAGFPF010001059.1:0-745 GCF_025962695.1 Candidatus Symbiopectobacterium sp. NZEC135
GACAGAACGCGTAACATAAAAAATTCTCTTAAATAAAGGGCACTAATTGCATTGCCAATAAACCTAAACCATCTCACTGTCGTTGTGCAACCTTTTTTTGTTGCGCGCGCTTTCGCTCCGTTTATTTCTGGAAAATGCACAAGCGGATTTTGTAACTGTAATGATAAATAGTCACATTATCGTCGGTGGGTTATGGATTAAATAGGATAATCTGCCAGCGAAGGGCGCGGGTTAGAACGAAGCTAGGGTTTTACGTAACGTTGCATTTTTTGGGGTCGCGCGGTGGGCAGATGAAGCGAAAAAGGCGTCTTGTCGGATACGGGGCGGCGATTCGAGAGTAGAATAGAAAGTAACCTCAGACAGCCGGGAGTGATGTCGATGAAAAAGGTGTCAATCGTAGGATTAGGGTGGCTAGGCATGCCGTGTGGAAGCGGCGCGCATGAGTGGGATTGCCTGCTATGCGCTGCATTTAACGCCGGAACTGGTGTGTGATACCGACGATCTCGACAGCGTACTGAATGTCGATGCTTTAGTGATCACGCTCCCCGCCAGCCGAACGGCGCAGGGAGGGGAGAACTATCTGCTGGCCGTGCAACAATTGGTGAACAGCGCGCTGGCGCACGGCGTTCCGCGCATCTTGTTCACCAGTTCGACCTCGGTGTATGGCAAAGGCGCAGGAACGATGCGTGAGTCCTCTGCGTTGCATCCAGAGACGTCAGCAGGATATGTGTTGGTACAGTTAGAG
>NZ_JAGFPF010001062.1:0-744 GCF_025962695.1 Candidatus Symbiopectobacterium sp. NZEC135
AGTGGAAGCGGTTTTTATTGGCGAAAATATACCGATGGCCGTATTGAGCTATTTGGCCGATTTGGTTTAACCATTGGTGCGCTGCTTGATGTCGTTTTCCCGAAAGTGTTTACAGAAAACCCAATGATTTTTATTCAAGAGAATGGCAACCCCGAGGTCAATGGTTGGGTGATGAGAGTTCGATCTCTGTCAAAGACGGGCTTTTCTGTGGCGTGGAACCAGTGGAGTGGTTCCGGCGCAGGTACTGCCATTGATGTGTGTTATCACGCTATCGGTAAATAATCAGTGAGTGCCACTGTGTACCTATTTGATGAGGAGCAAAGGCCGATGTGGCGTGATGCGGATATTCGTTTTCCGGCAGACATGGCCGCCATTCATTGCGCCGTGGTGCCGGTACATCCGTGGGTGTACGGCGCAGGCCAGAAAACGGCAACCGGCAGTTATTTAAGTCCGGCCAATGCGCTGGCGTATCTGGCTCCACGTATTCAGGCGGCGCAGGGTGAAAATCAGGTGGTGGTTCTGATGGTTTGTGCCGCAGCCCATGCAGATTTTATGCAACGCCTGGCGGCATTGACGGCGGTTTTTCCGCTGCCCGATTTAACCCAGGTGGCGCGCATGGCACAAGCGGCGGCAGAGCTGGAGACGGTAAAGATGCAGTTCACGGCGAAAGGCCAATGAGTGGCCGCCGCCCTTCCGTTATGCGTTGCCACCAACCGCCAGGCGCTCAACCCGCAGCGTATTGCG
>NZ_JAGFPF010001064.1:0-744 GCF_025962695.1 Candidatus Symbiopectobacterium sp. NZEC135
CACCCTGCAACAAGGGTGTATTTCATTGATTCACGGTTTCACCACGTCCATGTTTGCCGCACAGGGTACTGATGTCACCGGCCTGCTCAGCGACATTCCCCGCCTGCTCGATCGCGGTGGGATGTTCTCCATCATGGGCACCATCCTCTTGGTACTCTGCGCCTTTTCCTTTGCCGGGGCCTTAACCTTGACGGGTGCCCTGACCGTTATCATTAACCGGTTGCTAAAGGCGATCCGCGGTGTGGGTCAGCTGATTGCGGCCACCGTGGCAACCACCCTGTTGGTCACTGGAGCCACCAGTGATGGGAAATTGGCACTGCTTATTCCCGCTGAATTGTTTAGAGAATCTTACCTGCGTATGGGATTGGACACTAAAAACCTGTCGCGAACGGTGGAAGACGCGGGCACAGTGACAGAGCCGTTACTGCCCTGGACCTCGGCCGGGGTGTATATGGCCAGCACCCTGGGGGTTAGCACACTGGATTTTGTCCCTTGGGCAATCCAATGCTATGCGGCAATTTTCTTCGCGCTGATATACGGCTTTACCGGATTTGGTATCGCTAGATTACCCACCGGCGCCAGCACGGCACCGCAAGGCCTAAACCCGGTGTAATGCAGGCGGCTCCAAAATAATCACGCCCAGCCATCGCGTCACGTTGGCTGGGCGCAAAACGCTAATATTCACACCGCCGTTACTCATAAAAAGCCTGATTACGGATTAACCCTCTTTCTAAATGACTGCTG
>NZ_JAGFPF010001063.1:0-744 GCF_025962695.1 Candidatus Symbiopectobacterium sp. NZEC135
GACAGCGTCTGGGGGGCTTACACTCAGCGAAACTGATACTGCATAGCGTAGATTTTCACGATATCGAGCAGCTTCAGGCGCAAGGCGCATGGGCGCAGGCCGCACTGCAGCTTTCTAAAATAGCCATCGGGCTAGGTCAGGCAGGTGCAGAAGCGATTGTCATCTGTACCAACACCATGCACAAGGTGGCCGATGACGTTGAAAGCGCCAGTCAATTGCCGGTAGTGCATATCGCCGATGCCACTGCCAACAGCCTGAAACAGCATGGCATGACGCGCGTTGGCTTATTGGGGACCCGCTATACCATGGAGCAGGAATTTTACCGTGGTCGCTTACAGGAGCGCCACGGCATTGATGTCATCATTCCGCAGCCCGATCAGCGCGATGAGATCAATCGGGTCATTTACGCCGAGCTGTGCCGCGGCGTATTGAGCGACCGTTCACGGCAGGCGTTTCGCCTTATTATCGACAAGCTTGCCCAGCAAGGTGCTCAGGGGGTGATCCTCGGCTGTACCGAAATTCCCCTTTTAATCCAGCAATCCGATACGAAAATTCCCCTTTTTGATACCAGCCACCTACATGCCATCGCCGCTGCGGACTACGCATTAGAAAATAACTAATTGATATATATTCATAAATAAGGTAATCATTGTTTTAAATCACAATTTCCTGACTAAAACACTCAAGATTTCCTCATTTTAGCCATGAAAAAAGGCAGTCAGAACGTTCTGACTGCCTTTGCAT
>NZ_JAGFPF010001061.1:0-734 GCF_025962695.1 Candidatus Symbiopectobacterium sp. NZEC135
CTATTCTTTTTTTCAGTTTTCCTTTTTTTTATATTTGTTACGCTATTTTCCTGTGCCAACACCTGCACCTGTGAGAATCCCTGCGAGCGAATCAATGCGGCATCCTGTGCATTCTGGGTGTAGATCGGCATCGCCTTGGGGATATGGCGTTGGGCGGCCTCATCCCAATGATCGGGATGGGTGTGCGTCACAATCACCGCATCCACGTCCAGCAGTTCCTCTAATGACAGCGGCAGCGACACCAGCGGGTTGCGCAGCCAGGAACGGGCGGCTCCGGCAAAACCGGCCCAGGCCTCTTTTTCCGCCGATCAGGAAAGTCGCTCCGGCATAGTCCACCTTCAGCGTAGCGTTACGAATTTGCGTCAATTTCATGGAAAACTCCCGTGGATAACATCCAGTAAGACAGTGTGAGCATCGATGGTTTGCAGTGTAAAGTGCACAGAGAAAACGCATAAGTTGCCCGCAGGTCATTGATCGATGAAAATGGGACAATCTGATTGATGCAGCGTCGTCGCGTGATTTTTTCAATCCCCATAAAGGCGTATTTTTATGATTAAACGCCAGTTTTAATTAAAAACCTCTACTCAAATTAATAATTCCGTTCACGCTGAATGCGCACATAAATCAATTATTCCCTGAGGTGGACATGATAATTTAACCTCACCTTTCCACGGTGTAGTCACATGCCAAATAATAAAGAAAAGAGCAATGAGCGAAAAAACAAGAAAACGCTG
>NZ_JAGFPF010001060.1:0-744 GCF_025962695.1 Candidatus Symbiopectobacterium sp. NZEC135
CAACGCCATTTTTCAGAGTTTACCTGAGCACATTCAACGCCAATTGGGTTACGCTTCATTAACGGAACATGGGGTGGAACGTATTGTCCTGACCGGTTCGGGTGGCCCCTTTCGTGAAACACCGCTTGGTGCATTGGCGGCGATGACGCCCGATCAGGCCTGTGCTCATCCAAACTGGTCCATGGGTCGCAAGATTTCCGTTGTTTCTGCCACCATGATGGACAAAGGGCTGGAGTATATCGAGGCGCGCTGGTTGTTTAACGCGTCAGCGGCACAGATGGAGATCATCATCCATCCGCAGTCGGTTATTCACTCCATGGTGCGCTATCGGGATGGCAGCGTCTTGGCTCAACTTGGTACACCGGATATGCGTACGCCGATTGCTCATGCAATGGCCTATCCGCAGCGGGTTGTATCTGACGTGGCACCGCTGGATTTTATGCGTCTTGGTCCACTCACGTTCAGCGAGCCGGACATGACGCGTTATCCCTGCTTGCAGTTGGCGATCGATGCCTGTAATCAGGGCCAGGCGGCAACAACCGCGCTTAATGGGGCCAATGAAATTGCCGTTGACGCCTTTTTGCACGGTGAGATTCGCTTTACCGATATCGCGTCGTTGAATCAGCGCGTGCTGGCACAGCTTTCCTGCGCCGAGCCAGAGTCCGTTGACGATGTCCTGGCCATTGACCGTTGGGCTCGCGAGAAAGGCCGGCAGGCGTTACGCGCTTTCCACTGACAATGTGC
>NZ_JAGFPF010001065.1:0-743 GCF_025962695.1 Candidatus Symbiopectobacterium sp. NZEC135
ACTGAGCACTTTCAGGCCCCGCCACAGCAGCCAGGCGAAAATGATCGTGACCAGGGTGGACATGCCAGCCAGCCAGAGCGGATGCAGCGCCAGTGCGTGCCAGACGCGTTCCCACCACGGAAGGTGGCCCACGTAGTACATATCCCCTACGCGCAAGCTGCTGACGCCCGAATCGCGGATGACGGCCGCCGAGCCGAAAACCGTGGCGCGTTTGGTACTGTCGATCAGGGCATTGTTGAGCAGCGTGTAGCCCTGCGGGCTGTCTGCCAGTAACGCGACGAGGCTGCGCTGGGCAAAATAGGGGGACTGCGTGCCGATAATCGTGGCCATGGCGGTTTCGGCGCGAATGTCGGTTCTGCTGTCCGGTCTGCCGTCGGTTTTGGGTGAGCCTTCATCCGGCAGCGTGGTTTGGCGTACCGGCATCTTGACCCAACTCTTGGTGGTTTCAGTCAGCAACCCGACCTTGGCTTCGTCGCGCAGCGATTCTGGCAGTGAGCCGATCAACAGAATATCTTTGTCCACCTGGCTGAGCTGCGCCGGGTCGTCGGTCAGTTGCAGCGCCAACGCCGGATAGCCGGTTTGCGCACCGATATTACCGATGGCATTCAGCAGCGCGCTGACCTGTTCCGCAGGGGGCGCTTTATCAATCAGCGTCACGGTTTGCGACAAGTCGGCCAACCGGCTGAAGGGGAAACCGGCATTGGCGAAGGCGCGCAGATCCGGCATCGCGATAAAATGGCGAT
>NZ_JAGFPF010001066.1:0-743 GCF_025962695.1 Candidatus Symbiopectobacterium sp. NZEC135
TGCTGCTTCCATTCCGAAGGGTGCCGTCTTACACAAACCTCGCTTTCGTGATGCGATTCGCACCGGATTAATCTTTGGGCTGATTGAAGCCATTACCCCCCTTATCGGCTGGGCACTGGGTTTCTTTGCCAGCCAATATATTATTGAATGGGATCATTGGGTGGCTTTCACCCTGCTGGTCATCCTGGGTGGCCGCATGATTATGCAAGGCATGAGCAGCGCCAACGAGGATGATGAACCCGTACGCCGTCACACGCTGTTTGCTCTGGTTTGTACCGCCATCGCTACCAGCCTCGATGCCATGGCCATCGGTGTGGGTCTCGCCTTCTTGCAGGTCAATATTTTCCACACCGCGATGGTTATCGGCTGTGCCACCATGATCATGGTGACATTGGGTATGATGATCGGCCGCTACATCGGTCCGCTGATGGGGAAAAAGGCTGAAATCTTTGGCGGCGTGGTATTGGTTGGTATTGGCAGCAATATTCTCTACGAACACCTGTTTCGCGTTGCCTGATTGGAGATGCGTTAGCAGTTTTCCACGTTTTAAAAAAAAGGGAGCCTGTGCTCCCTTTTTTTAACGCTGCGGCTCAGGCATCTCGCTGATGAAAACGAATAATGAAATCCGTTTCACACTCAAAGCGCTCGCTATCCAACAGTTGCTGTTTAACCGCTTGCGACGCGCGCCAGGCAAAGGGCGTCATTTGCAACAATGCCGCGGCCTCATCACCGGCTAATGACAT
>NZ_JAGFPF010001067.1:0-742 GCF_025962695.1 Candidatus Symbiopectobacterium sp. NZEC135
TTCTTTGAATGTTGGAGATATTCCATTTTTGCCATGAATAATATTAATAAATCGAATTATTTTAGAGTCGATACTTGATCTATGACTATGGTTATTTTTGACAAAAAGATCGGAATCTAAAATAGTCTTTTCAACTTGTTGTCCATGCTTACCACCTGACTTTCTATCCAAGTGAATAAGTTCGTCAATCTGTTCAGGTTTAATTGTTTCATCTCTTAAATTTCTTTTTCTCTCAGATTCACTTCTCAGAACACCAATAAGATAAAAATTATGTTGATATACCATTCGAAGCAATTCTACTTCTGAAGGATTCTTTAGCTGATCGACAAGATATGCAATTTTTCCTTTGAAAATCGAATCTTCAGCTTCTCCTTTTCCAATTTTTATCTTTTGCTTGATAAGCTTTATTTTTGAAATTGCTGCCTCTGCCAATATCTGGGGGGAAAAACTATTTCGTAAATCATTTCCCTGTAGTTGTCTTTTTTTATAACGCTCATAGGGATTATCAATTTGGGTTGTAACATTACTAATACTATCCATAATCTCACTTAAAAGAATATGGTGAACTTCATATCCCATTTTTACTAAGTTATTTTGGAACGATTCTCTGATTGATTTTATCCCAGCCCCTATTGGTCCACAAAAAGCAATAATTAGTTCGTTTGACTGACGGCTTGTCAGCATTTCGATTGAGTCAGGGTTATCTTGATTTGAGTCTAAATGTTGAGAGGGTTGTTTTTTT
>NZ_JAGFPF010001069.1:0-741 GCF_025962695.1 Candidatus Symbiopectobacterium sp. NZEC135
AGCCAATCAGAGGGAATGAAAGATGCTCAAAAAAGAGATGATTCAACAATTAAACGACCAGCTAAACCTGGAGTTCTATTCTGCTAATTTGTACCTGCAAATGAGCGCATGGTGTGGCGATAAAGGTTTTGAAGGTGCGTCAGCATTCCTGAAAACACATTCGCAAGAAGAGATGGAACATATGCAACGCCTCTTCAACTATCTGGATGATACCGGCAGCATGCCCGTACTGGGCGCTATCGCTGCGCCGCCGGTCGATTTTGCTTCACTGTCTGACGTATTTGAACAGACCTATGAGCATGAGCAATTAATTACGCACAAAATCAACGAGCTGGCTCATGCAGCAATGACGCAGCAAGATTATTCAACGTTCAACTTCTTGCAATGGTATGTTGCTGAGCAACATGAAGAAGAGAAACTGTTTAAATCCATTCTCGACAAGCTGGCATTGGTCAGTACGGCGGAGGGGGGTCTGTTCTTTATCGATCAGGACCTGAAAAAAATGACGACTGCACCGACCCAACAGTAACGCGTTATTACGTTCCCTTCAGGCTAAAAGAGGTCGTCAGCCTGAAGGGAATGCGCATTAACAGACGCCGAAATTGCCCTCCTCGCGGTAAAACGAGACGCTATCAACGCTGATTTCTATTTCTTTCTCAACAGGATCGTCAATTCTCGCGCAGTAAAGCCTGCTGTCCTCTACGCTAAGCACTCGCATTCTTGGCCCACCGGTTTTACTTT
>NZ_JAGFPF010000106.1:0-6055 GCF_025962695.1 Candidatus Symbiopectobacterium sp. NZEC135
GTCACGGCGCAATTGGAAGCACTAGCCAAAGCCACTGGACGTACCCGCTCTTTTTTGGCTGGGCAAGCCATTGAAGATTATCTTGCACGAGAAGCCTGGCAGATCGTAGAGATCGAGCAAGCCATCAAGGAAGCCGATGCTGACGATTTTATTTCAGCAGATGAGATGAGTGGCCTATTTAAAAAGCTAGGTTCTTCGAGACATGGAAATTAGATGGCTACGCAAAGCAGCGGCCAATCTGGAAGCTGAATATCTCTTCATTGCACAAGACGCTCCACAGACTGCCCGCCAATTTGTCAGCGAAGTTCAACGGGTAACAGAACTACTGCCACAGCAACCGGCAATGGGAAGACCTGGCCGCGTTATTGGAACACGCGAGCTGGTGTTACAACCCTATCCTTACATCATCCCATACCGTGTGAAAGACAATGAGATCCAAATTCTGCGACTCTTCCATACACACCGGCGTTTACCATCAAAATGGTGAACAAAAAAGGGAGCTTTCGCTCCCCTTTCTGACTGGCCCACCTGCAATCTTGACATCATTTGTACAGGATTGCTGTACCACGCAATTGATCGTTACCGGTGACAGACACAATCTTGTAGGAAGATGCGCCTGCTGCTTCAGCTTTTGCAGCCACCTGAGCTTCAAACGCGCTCAGCGTTTCTGCACCGCTCACTTGCACCGTACCAACGTCTTGTGCAGCAAAGCTACCGAAAGAAACCAGACCAAGAGCAACAACTGCGGCAAATTTTTTGATAACGTTCATGATATAAATCCTTCTGTTCGATGTTTGATGAAAAGGCTATTTGCCTTTGATGGAGTAAATCATAGCGCCATCGCTCAGAGGTGAATATCAGATAAAATCGTTATAATCATTCAAATAAATTGAATCAAAATATAATACCTTACCCGCCCTCATTTCGTCTCAATGCTTTATCCTTTTTGCCTATCCTGACGGGCGAACAATACAAAGTGAATGACAGCGCATCGTCCGCTCATGCAAACACATCCTGCCCCGCAAAAGCAGAACACGCTCACCAATAAAAAATTAACAGAATAAAAAGCCATATCAACGCACAGCTGTTTTTATAAATTCAACATTCCTATTTGTTTTCATATAATTATCTAGACATAAGGTCTAATTATTTCAACAGGGAAGACACAATGAAACGCATGCTATTGGCTCTATTTACGGTATCTTTGGTGACGTCTACTTGGGTTAGCGCAACGGAAACCGCTGCCCCCGTTGCGGAGCAAGCTGCAACCAAAATGCTGGCAATCACCGAGGGCAAACTCAAGGATACTGAAGGCGGCTGCGCTTGTAGCTATACCGTAAAAAACCTGCAAAGCAGCCCGCTGAAGAAATTTGAAGCCTATATTTTTGTAAAAAATGAACAGGGCCGATTCCGGTGTGATGCCGCGCATTTCAGCTTCAATAAGCCCATTCAGCCCAACGAATCCCGAACGTTAGCCAATGAAGCTTACGGAAAAACTTGTGGTAAAAATCCGTCAGTCTCTCTCCTGATGGTCGGCACCTGCAATTATGCCGATGGTTCAGAGTGTGATTCTGAAAATATTGAGACCACGGATTCTGGTCTGAAGTGGGTCGATTAGACAAAAACCAACGTTGAAAGGTGCCTTTCCTTCCCTACTATTGCCAAAAGCAAAAACCGTAAAGCAGGAAGGAAAGCACTCAGCGATGAGCGTGTTGTCATTCGCGCATCAGGGATAAGCGTTAAATGACCAAGGGATTATTTCCCAAGGTTCCAACGGCTGGTAAAGTGCGATTGATAGGCGGCTACGATAGCAGGCTCATCGCGTATAATCAGGACATTCTCTGAATTTTCAAATTCAGCAGAGCGCGCAAAATTGAAAGACCCCGTTTCAACAGTGTTGCCGTCGATAATCATCGTTTTATCATGTTGAATAGGGTAATGCTTGCTCAAACGGACCTGGACATTATTCTCCCTGGCATACTCGATTACCGACCTGCTGGTTTTATTTTGGTTGCGCTTATAGTCAATCACACAGCGCACCTCAACGCCGCGTTTTTGCGCCGCTACCAAGGCGTGCACAATATCTGGCGATTGAAACGCATAGCCGATCAAGTCAATCGATTTGCTAGCGTTATTGATCACTTCCAGCACCAGCGCTCTTGCACTCCCTTCAGGGCTGAATCCCACCTGCACAGAAGCCGATGCCACATTCATTGTCATCAACAATCCAACCGTTGCCATGGTTAACATCTTCTTCATAAAGCAGCCCCACTCATCAATGCTTCGTAGGCATGTTACGCTACGCTGCCCTACGCCCTTCAGCATTGATGCCGATCACGTGAATACGCCACATCCATTGAGCTCCAGAGGGTCAACGTGACCGACAAATAGACCTAATAATGACCCATCACCTGTAGATTATTCCAATTTCACATGTCCTCTTCTCAGATATAATAGTTATATAAACAACGCAATTAAGGTGCGTTGAGCTGAAGTGATACGGGGGAAAAGGTTATGCAGGAAACACTGATCGCACGGATTTCATCGGTGCTGGTGTCAGAAAAATCACTCGAGGGGTTAGTCAGACAACTTCTCGAAATGCTTGAACTTGTCACCAATATGGAATCCACATACCTCACCCGTATTGAATCCGGTAAAAATTTGCAACACGTGCTTTTCTCCCGTAATAGCAAAAAAATGCAGATCCCCGAAGGGCTTTCCGTTCCCTGGGAGGACACGCTCTGTCGACGGGCGTTAGCGGAAGACCGCTGTATTATTGACGATGTGCCCAGCCATTGGGGCGATTCTCAAGCGGCGAAACAGCTGGGTATCACCACCTACGTCACCACGCCGGTACGTCTGGATGACGGTTCGTTGTACGGCACGCTGTGCGCGGTCAGCGGTGAAAAACAGAAACTGGATGGCCGCAGCGAACAAATATTACAGCTGTTTGCCGAGCTGATTGCTCAATATATCCAGAAAGAGCAGCTACTCTGCCAATTACAGGACGCCAACGCAGCGCTGACCGCGTTCTCCTACACCGATGAGTTGACCCAGTTGCCCAACCGACGATCGGTGTTCAATCAGTTACCCCAATTATTCTCACAAGCGCAAGGCACTAAACGTTTTGTTGTCATCGCCTTTATCGATTTGGATGGGTTTAAGCTGATTAACGACCGCTACGGGCATGAGACGGGTGATGATTTTCTGTGTGCAGTAGGCCAGCGACTGAGTCAAGGGATACGCGCAGAAGATATGCTGGGACGTATTGGCGGTGATGAATTCATCGTCGCGACGACAGGCCCTTATCTTGATGAAAATGCTAAGGATGCCGCGCAGACCTTCAAAGCACGATTGAGTCCATTATTGATTGGACACTATGCGCTTGAGGGCTGTCACATAGACTACGCGGGAGCCAGTATCGGCACCATTGCCATCAACCCGGCGCTAAGTACGCCGGATGAAGCCCTGCGTGCGGCCGACACCGTGATGTATGAAGAAAAAGAGCACCGCAGACGCCAGGTGCATTGATCTTTTGTTGTCAGCAGGCGGATACCGCGCACCGCGCTGATTATCAGGTAGACTATGTCTCACCACTATGTCACCACTATCTCACCGCCCAGTGGCTAACCGAGTTTACACCGTGAAACGATTCCTGATTGCATTGATCATCACCAGCCAACTGTCTGGCTGTGGCAGTATCATAAGCCGAACGGTCAAAGGACAAGGACAGGGCCACCAATACTATCCCGGCGTGCAGTGGCTGCTTCAGGATCGCT
Source organism: Candidatus Symbiopectobacterium sp. NZEC135 (assembly GCF_025962695.1). Classification (NCBI taxonomy): domain Bacteria; kingdom Pseudomonadati; phylum Pseudomonadota; class Gammaproteobacteria; order Enterobacterales; family Enterobacteriaceae; genus Symbiopectobacterium; species Candidatus Symbiopectobacterium sp. NZEC135. Next base: position 3,780 of record NZ_JAGFPF010000106.1, read on the forward strand.
GGTGGAAATACCTGGTGATTATCGATCTGCCGCTCTCAATGCTCGCCGACACAATCTTGTTGCCCATAGACATGAAACACGGCCCTTATGAATAAATAGGGTCTCGACCGTGTAATTCAACCCGATTACGGCCGCTGGTTTTGGCCTGATAGAGCGCCGCGTCCGCTTTATCGATCAGTCGCTGGTAATCCGGGTGGTAATCAAACTCAGCCACCCCAATGCTGAGGGTAACGGAAAACGATTGGCTACCGAAGGCGCTGATCGCCGTTGCGGCCACCTTTTCACGCAATGTATCGACGATCACCTTTGCCTGATGCAGCGACGTTTCCACTAACAGCACCATGAACTCTTCCCCGCCATAGCGGAAGACATAATCACTGCTGCGAACGTGATCGTAGATCATGGCTGAAATACTTTTCAGCGTTGCATCGCCGGTGTCGTGACCGTAGCGATCGTTAACCTGTTTAAAATGGTCCACGTCCATCATCACTACCGTAAAGGGTTTTCTGTCGCTGGTCGCCAGCGCAATTTCCCGGCGCATAATGGTCGGAATAAAACGCCGATTCAGCAGGTTTGTCAGAGTGTCCTTACCGTTTTCAAACTTGACCAGTTCATCAAACATGGACGTGATAATCAGCGTAATTTGCCCGGTGAGTTGCCGCACATGGCGTAACAGGCGCATGCGCTCCTCCGACTGAGAAACCTGCCCTGGTGAAGCGACATCGATTTCACTGTCAACTTTGTCGATCAGCGTATCCGTTTCACGCAGCAGATCGGGGAAACCAAACAGGTGTTTTCCCTTGTGAGAGAACCATAATCCAAATTCCGAGCGCCCCAGGGGGGTAATGTCAGCCAAAGGTAATTCTGTCGCCACGTGATAGATAAACTGGTTTTCCCAGTTCATTAGCGCCCCAAGCTGCCTTTCTCGTTCTACGCTAACGTCATCGTACACGCTCAATACGCGATAGCGTTCCTGATCGCGCATGGCATTTTTATAGGTAGGGGAATAGGCTATGGTCATCGCTTCCAGAGCGGTATCCATTGCCAATCCGCTAAAACAAAGCGCGCTATTGATAACAAAAGGAGAGTGTTCCCCTTTATTGGTTAACAGCGGATAGAGATCGTTTTTTAATTTACGGGCACCGCGTGCCACCAAATCGATAGGCAGACCAATGCGTGCGTGCACCACGCCCACATGGTGCTGTTGGGCGAGTAGCGTAGCCAAATCTTGCTGAGAGCTGCCCAACACGCTGCGCAACCAGTGGAACATACTGATACTTAACTGTTCTGTGACCTGGCGGGTATTCAGATAGCGATGCGCATGCTCATCGTTGAGCATGTAATCATAAAAGTGGTCTACCAGATAGCGTATTTCATCATCACTCAGGGATATCAGCAGGGCATGCGCTTCCGGCTGCGTGATGTCAACCAGGGTGCGCCATTCACTCAATAATGGCTCGATATGATAATCGTTTTTTACAGAAATAGTCATGGGTAGGACATAAAGTGGTTAACCAGATGCTATCATAGGCGATTCATCTGCCATATACCACCGTGCTAACAGTTTCATTACGGATTATTTCCCTACAACAGCATCAGATTTACAACAGTAATCACCCTCACCCATTTGATTGCGGAAAGAGCGGAAATAGTTTTTTTTCTTTTCACCTAAACGTTATGCTCATTTTGGCGCCTTTCAGAGAACCTATTACTTATTTCCACATGTTATTCAGGTCTATTACTAACCGAAAACAGGAGGTCAACCATTATGGCTATAACCATAAACCAGCATAGAGCGCTCATAGGAAATTATCATCATGATAAAATGGAAGTAAATGCAAAGCAGTGCAATAAGAAAGCATCACACAAAGTGTATAACAAGAGTCAAGAAATAACATTCACTTTGAATATTAAAAACATCGCCCCCTCATATCATGCTTGTCAACACAGGGGGCGCCGTTTGCAATTAAAACAAATAATATGCTTTATGTTATTACTGAATCACGTCCGTGGACATACGGTGCTCACTGGCGAAAACCTAGACATCCCCCCTCCCCCGCTGGCATTAAAAAAATATAATCAAACGCTGCCCTTTTTAGATGCACGTTTGCCCATCAAAACAAAGATCACAACAAATCACCAACAATGTACCGATGATAATGAAAAAAAAACCGCAGGAAAATCAGAGAAGCGACCTATTCAATAACCGATGGAGCCACGCATTCGGCAGCGTCATCGCCCGAAAAGATATATGTGTTTGGCAAAACGTGCATCAT
>NZ_JAGFPF010001070.1:0-741 GCF_025962695.1 Candidatus Symbiopectobacterium sp. NZEC135
CGTAAGTGAAGCCTAATTTTTCGCAATAACGAATGTTCCCTTCTTTTAGCGCGCGTAAGGCATCAATCAATATTACGTAATTGAGTGAGGGGCTCATGGCTATTCACCCTCCTGTTTTTTCTGACTACGGCCAGATAATTTTTGTTCAATCCATTCATTAATCTCGGATTCAAGCCAGGCAACGCTGGTGGGGCCAATTTTAATAGATTTCGGAAAATCATCTGTTTTCATATACAAATAAATTTGTGAACGTTTAAGCCCTGTTTTTTCTCTCACTTGTTTCAAGCGCAGTAATTGATGAGATGTCATTGCTTTCCTCCTGAAACCGAAAGGTGTTATGTGCATCAATACAACAACACAGACGGTGTAGGAGAGGAAGTATATGAACCCGTATTACGGATCATCCAATGCTTAATACGGGTTTTTATATCGGCGTTTTTGACAGAGGGATAGGGTGTATCATGTTGTTAGTGATAATAAATCCAGATTCTCAGGCGAGATTCTGGATTATAATATTTGGGGTTTAACCCTACAGGCTTTAAACAGATGATCTAAACCAGTGGCTTGTATTTTTTTGAGATCTTTTCAATAATGGAGGAAGGATCTACGGCGAGCAGGCGGGCAATATGGATAAACTCTACAATGTCTAACCGTCTTTCCCCATTCTCAACCTTGGCGATAAAGGATTGGGGACGATTTAGCGCACGCGCTAAATTTTCCTGTGTGATGCATTTAGCAATA
>NZ_JAGFPF010001068.1:0-741 GCF_025962695.1 Candidatus Symbiopectobacterium sp. NZEC135
GACATTGCAACAAAATGCCCTTAACACCAATCTCAGAATACGATATACCGTCAGTGATATCGTCACCAATATCGCAGAGAGAGGTCGAAACCAGCACCAATTACTCGCGGCTATGCAGACCCCCAATAACGAGTTGGGTCAATTTGCAGCATACCAACGTAACCGTGCACGGGCAGACCTGGTTCAATTAGTCGTCGCCTATAATGGCGTTTGTGGGTTAGGAAACCACTTGGACGGCTCCTTACACCACTTTAGGTATTGGGGGTTTAGCACCGTCTGGCACAGATGCGTCGATAATTTTACCCATGTACATGAATTCGGTCATAATTATGGTGCCATGCATGACCGAAACACCGAACAAAACCGCTTTTTCCCGTGGGGATTTGGTTTTCGGGATACGGCAGTGGTTCCTGGGTTTAGCACAGTGATGACAAGTTGCAACGGTTGCAGCAGAATCAATATGTTTTCCAGCCCGTTATTAGCACCTAATGGTCGCCCCATGGGAACCACAATGGAAGATAACCGGCGAGTGGTCGATCAAACACGCCACAATGCCGCGCTGGTTTTTCCAAAAGATCCTGGTGGTCCTGTCGATCCCGAATATCCTGTAGATCCTGGTTATCCCACAGGCAACTACGACCATGTGTTTCCAAGCGGTCTATCCACCTACCGAGCAGGAACACGTGTTTTACAGCCCAGAAATAACCTTATCTACGAGTGCCGTCCATTCCCCAATGAGGG
>NZ_JAGFPF010001071.1:0-740 GCF_025962695.1 Candidatus Symbiopectobacterium sp. NZEC135
GTCGCTTCGCCTGGCCATCAGCCCGAGACGGTAAAGTGTTCCTGACGCCAGCACAACTGGCGATGCTGATGGAGGGTATCGACTGGCGACAGCCAAAGCGACTGGTTAACACTCTGTCTATGTTATAAAAATACCTGTCCCGTTAGCATAACGGGATATGAGCATAATCCCTTCTGATGACATCCTTCTGCTGAAACAGCGCCTGTTCGAACAGGATGCGCTGATACAAGCCCTGCAGGAAAAGCTAAACGAGCGCGAACGCGAGATTGAACGGCTACAGGCAGAGCTGGACAAGCTCCGTCGCATGAACTTTGGCAGCCGCTCGGAAAAACTGTCCCGCCGTATCGCACAGATGGAAGCCAGACTCACCGCGCTTCAACAGGAAAGCGATGTCCTCACCGGCCGGGTGGATGACCCGGCAGTGCCACGCCCGCTGCGCCAGACCCGTACTCGTAAACCGTTCCCTGAATCACTGCCCCGTGATGAAAAACGCTTGTTGCCCGTGGAAACGTGCTGCCCGGACTGCGGTGGCACACTGTCCTGCCTCGGTGAAGATGCTGCAGAGCAACTGGAACTGATGCGCAGTGCCTTTAGGGTCATCCGCACCGTGCGGGAGAAACATACCTGCCGACGGTGCGACCGTATCGTTCAGGCACCGGCACCTTCACGCCCCATTGAACGCGGTATCGCCGGGCCGGGGCTGCTGGCCAGGGTGCTGACCTCAAAATATGTGGAACATA
>NZ_JAGFPF010001094.1:0-730 GCF_025962695.1 Candidatus Symbiopectobacterium sp. NZEC135
AATGACCTTGGCATCGGCGTTCTGACAAGCAGCATGCAGCGCGGAGTGATCGGTGATCCGTAAATCATGGCGAAACCAGACCAGATGCGTGGTCATAACTGTTCCTTACTGGAAAATATTAGTGGCCATAGCGTAAACGCAAAGCTTCAGGATAGGGGTCAAAGTAGCGCTGCTGCGCCAGGTAATCATCAGGGTATTCGGTCATGTAATGACGCAACAGCGTCATCGGTGCCAGCAGCGGTTGCACACCTTGCCGATAACGATCGATCAGATTGGCTAACTCCTGACGCTGTTGGGAGGTCAGGTGGGGACGAAAATAACCCTGAACGTGCATCAATACATTGGTATGGTTACGACGCGATGCCGGGTGCGACAACAATCGCATAAAACGCAGCCGGTATTCCGTGGCAAAGGCTTCCAACGTCGGCCATTGCGCCATGCCTGCGACAAAAGGGCCCAGCTCTCGGTATTCGGGCTGCGAGTGCGCCAGTAACAACAATTTATAGCGGCTATGGAACGCCATCAGTGCGCCACGCGACAGCCCCTGCTGCCAGATTTGCTGCAATTCATGCAAGGCATAAACCCGGGCAATAAAGTTCTCTCGCAGCACAGGATCGCTCAAGCGGCCATTCTCCTCTAACGGCAACCACGGCATGTGCCGTTTCAGCGCTTGTGCAAACAGCCCTTCCCCGCTTTTCCGGGCATTTTTTCCCTGACTGTCATAGACCTT
>NZ_JAGFPF010001073.1:0-739 GCF_025962695.1 Candidatus Symbiopectobacterium sp. NZEC135
CTGCTGCCTGCGCTCTTTCTGATTGCCGGCATCTGGATGATTGTGCGACGTACGCGTCGCACCACGCGCACTGAGCCACCGATAAGTGAACAAGAGAAAAAACGGCTGCAAGCGTTGTTGGGACGCACGGAGAAACGACCATGATGTTACTGACAACCGTCATTATTTTATCGTTGGTGGGGCTGACTGCATTGCTGTTTGCGCCTTGGTCTTCGACAAGCGAATACTCGCGCGACGCGATAAATCAGGCGCTGTATCACGACCGCCTGCGTGAAATACACGCGGATATCGCCAATGAAGGCGAGCGCACGCCACTGGTGGAAGAGCTGCAACATACGCTGTTGCAGGACATTCCCGGCAGCGCGGGTGTGCCGCAACGTCCGCTGAGCCGCTGGGTGCTGTTGCCGGGCATTGTGCTGCTGGCGGCGGTAAGCCTGAGTGTGTTTTGGCACACCGCCTCGATCAATCGGGTGCAAGAGTGGCAGCAGGTGGTGACATTGACGCCAGACCTGTTGAAACGTGCACTCGACCCGCAAGCGGAGCCGCTGACCATGGAAGAGGTCACTCGTCTTGGTCTGGGGCTGCGCAGCCAGTTGGAAGCGCAGCCGGATAATGCACAGGACTGGTGGTTGCTGGCACGGATTTCGAGCTTGCTCAACAACTACGATATGGCGGTACAGGCCTATGCTAACGCCTATCGACGCGATCCGCACAACAGCGAGTTGGCGTTGGATTATGC
>NZ_JAGFPF010001072.1:0-739 GCF_025962695.1 Candidatus Symbiopectobacterium sp. NZEC135
GTTCGGGCCGTGTGGGTCGGAGGTTCAAATCCTCTCTCGCCGACCAAATTCCCTCAGTTTTGTCTGATCCTTTTCAGACGAAGCGATAAGAAAACGGTAGATGACATCATCTGCCGTTTTTTTTTGCATAATATCTTATCCTATTGTTGATTTATTTAAAGAAAACAACAGTGTATCTCAAGAGATAATAAAAAATATATTTTATAACTCGCTGATAATAATTGAGTTGGATCTTTAGTAAGGTATTTCACTGATTTACACGCCTGACATCAACTGACATTTTACGCTCTGTCTTTGGGATGTTAGATATCATAAAAGGAGCGTGTGAAAGTGAATATCACTAAAAAGCTATTGGCATTATCTGTGGTGTTGGCTGCAATGGGGGGCTGTGCTATAGCTCAGGCGGATACACAGACAATCAGTCTGGGTTATGCTAATGCTAAAGCAAAGGGCGTTAACAATATTCGTGGTGCCACAGCAAAATATCACTATCAGTCCAATGACTCGCTTGGTTTTATTGGATCGCTAACCTATATGGGGAGCGGGAATAAAGATAATAGCTTCTATTATGATGGTCATGTCTATGAAGGGAAATCGAAGGTGAACTATTATTCCCTACTGGCTGGTCCATCCTATCGTGTTAACGAATATATTAGTTTTTATGGTTTAGTCGGCATTGGTATGGGTAAAAACCAATGGGTTGCCAGTAATAAAAGTAAGGCTATTGAGGTGTCTGACA
>NZ_JAGFPF010001074.1:0-728 GCF_025962695.1 Candidatus Symbiopectobacterium sp. NZEC135
AGCGGCAACCCAGTGGGTTGCCGTTGTTCACGTTACTATCATAACCAATGGATGGAAAAACAATGAAAAAGATCGTGATTACGGCGCTGGTGCTGTTGATGAGCGCAGGGGCTTATGCCGCTGGGGATAAAAGCAAAACGATTACGGCAAAAAGCTACGGGGATAAATGGCCGTTCACCTTTGAGAAAGGGGAACTCATTTGTTCGACGGGCATCGTGGTGCTGAAAAACAGTAAAGATGGCAAGGTGTATGCGCTTAATGGTATGGCAAATGCGCTGGCTGATTCAGGCCGTAAACTGGGCAAGGCAACCATTTTGAATAATAAAGCCGTTACCAAGCCGGATCCGCAAGTGGCGGGTTATCAAATGTCTACCGTCGATATCATGATGGAAGGCCGCGAACTCTGTAATTAATCGCCATGTGCCCGCTAGCAGGATGACTCAGCGCATCCTGCTAATCGCGGTAATGGGCCGTCGGCACCGTGGCGGCGCACCTGTAGCACATCCTCCAGCTTTTCCACCTGACTTATCATCTGCGGTAGTCGGCTGTCTTCCTGCACCAGAAGCCAGATACGGCTCTCTTTGCCCCCGGCCAGCGGCATACACAGAATGCCTTCCACGTTATAAGCGCGACGGGCGAACAGTCCACACACATGAGACATTACGCCTGGGTGGTTGCGTACCGCCAGTTCTAGCGTTACGTGAGACGAAGTTGATTGATTTTGCATG
>NZ_JAGFPF010001075.1:0-728 GCF_025962695.1 Candidatus Symbiopectobacterium sp. NZEC135
GTGCGGCGCGGCGACATAGAACGGAATGCCATGATAATGGGCCAGTACCGCCAGGCTGTAGGTGCCAATTTTGTTGGCAATATCACCGTTTGCGGCGATGCGATCGGCCCCGACCCACACGGCATCGACCAGACCTTGCGCCATCAGGGTGGCAGCCATCGAATCACAGATCAAACGATAGGGAATGTTTAATTCCCCCAACTCCCAGGCGGTCAGCCGCCCCCCTTGTAACAAGGGCCGCGTTTCATCCACCCAGACCTGTTCCACATGACCTTGACGGTGTGCGCGGTGAATCACCCCGATGGCGGTGCCGACACCTGCGGTAGCTAACCCTCCGGTATTGCAGTGGGTCGCAGGCGGCTGCCGGGTTTGACCAATGTGGCCCCGTGCTGAGCAATCTGTTGACACAGGGCGCGATCTTCCTCGATCAGACGCAACGCTTCCTGCACCAGTGCCGGGACATGCTGAGACTGTGCCAAAGCCCGTTTCATCCGATCCAGATTGTTCATCAGATTCACGGCGGTTGGGCGCGCGGCGCGCAGGGTTTCCAATGCCTGCTCAAGCGCGGTGACTGGCATGCCATTTTCCGCCAGCAGCGCTAACAGCACGCTGGCAGAGAGCCCGATCAGTGGTGCGCCGCGCACCCGCAGAGTACGGATATGCTCAACCAGCGCCGCCACATCCGGGCTGGGGTGCCACACCGTTTCCTGTGGCAAAGCCTGCTGGTC
>NZ_JAGFPF010001076.1:0-737 GCF_025962695.1 Candidatus Symbiopectobacterium sp. NZEC135
CGGCGAGCGCGAAACTCGCCGGGGGTTTTTTTATGCGGTGTAGAACCGTGGATTAGCCGATAATCAGCTTGCCCAGCGTCAGCCCCACCACCACGGAAACCACCACATTGACCAATCCAGGTCGCATAAAGCTGTGGTTTAGCACGTACTTGCCAATGCGAGTGGTGCCGGTGTCGTCAAAGGCCAGCGCGGCGAGGCACTGTCCGGCAACCGGAATAAAGAAGTAACCGTTTACCGCAGGCCAGGAGCCAATCAGCGCATAAGCCGGTAACCCCAGTGCCAGCCCGAGCGGCAGCAGGATCAGCGTGGTCGCCGCCTGACTGCTGACCATGGCTGAAACAAAGAACATCATGATGGCGATAAGCCAGGTGTGGGACTGAAGCAGGGTCTGCACTTCCGCTTTGATCAGCCCAATATGGCTGCTGACAAAGGTTTCGCTCATCCAGGCAAGGCCAAACGCGCACACGATAGCCAGCGCACCGGCACGAAATACGGTGCCGCTCAGGATGTTATCAATCGGTGGGCGACACAGCAGTACGATGATGCAGGAAAAACTCAGCATCACCATTTGAATGGTGGCGGACATCGACAGCGGCTGAAGGCCCTTGGCGGTTTCCACCAGCGGGCGCAAGCCGGGGATCAGACCAAGCAGCACAATCACCACCGCACCGGTCAGAAACAGCAGCACCGACAGCTTGGCATGCGGTGCGATTTCAACGCTTTTCTGCGTGTGTTCG
>NZ_JAGFPF010001078.1:0-736 GCF_025962695.1 Candidatus Symbiopectobacterium sp. NZEC135
CGCGCCTTTCACCTGACGCCAGAAGAGGGCAACTATCATTGACCCTCGCGCGTTAATCAGACAGCCAGGACTTTCATAAGCGGGTTGTTCTTCAATTGAATGGGGAAAAGGGCGTGACGGCCCTTTTTTATGCGGGCTGTTAATTTCTTCTTATTCATTTAGTATAAATATTTCTATATCCTATTTATGTATCAATACCCCCCCAAAAAATTAGAACTTATGATATATATCATGGATTTGTGTTAATTAATTTCATTGAAAGATTCAATTGCATGAGATCAAAAATGCATAGCCTAAGTTGAAATTTTTTAAATGATATTTTTATGATTTTTCTTAGGCTCATTATAAAAAATAATTAAAAACGGGGCGATTAATTAAAATAATTCATGGGTTATATTGTCATAAACATTTAATACTTGAATAAGCATCTGGTATGCATTTTTTGAATCTTCTTGGTGCTATATGTAAAATATAACACCAAGCATTAGATGCTAATCACATGTCAAGGTAGTTGGTATATAAATATGCAAAACCATATCTTGTTTTACTACCAACCATGTAAGGGGAAATTATTTTATTGGCGATAAGAATTTGCTTAAATTCTTCAAGTGTACCATTTCTAATAACTTCATCATCGCTATGATTCCTCTTAACTTCTTCTAATAACCTATCAAAAATATGTTCGGTAAGTACATTCTTTTTATAAATTGCATTTACTTTATTGTTAGATATATCT
>NZ_JAGFPF010000107.1:0-6035 GCF_025962695.1 Candidatus Symbiopectobacterium sp. NZEC135
TAGGTATCATCTCCACGAGACGTGATTTTAAGCAGGCGATTTTTGTAGGGTAAAAAATTTTCATTATTAATATGTAATGCACCATCAACATCTCTCACACCAAGATGTTCATAAAGAAAATCAGCATCACTTAGAGAAATCGAATTTTTATACCACTGCGGGTTATTTTTAATAACATCAACGATGGTTTTATCAAGATAGTAAGCAGGTTCCGTTTCTCTGGTGGGCAATTCATCTAATTGTTCTTTGTAATTCGTATAAATACCGTCAGCATACTGAGATTGCAGATCGTATTCATCACCAGATTGTTTCACGGGGAGAACATCATATTCCCCTGATAGGTATTGATAGTTACTTAAATCTGATTTCAATAGATAATATTTATTATTAATCTTTATATATTGATTAAGATGCTTATCATATTGTGTTCCTCTAGACAACGTCATGGGTCCCACATCCTGATGATTGATGTCATCACTGACAAGTTTTTCTGTTAAGAAAGGTCGACCCGTCAACAAAGTGAGAATATTTTTACTGATACCCGGCGAGTTTTCATTTTCAAATACCCACTCACCTCCTCGAGTGACGATAGGGGTGAGATGGTTATCATGTTGTACCACATACCTATACACTTTTTTGGTCACCTCAGATTCGAGTACAGGAAATATTTCATTTCCAATCATCGCATAGATATTTGATTTATTTTTTATAAAAACACTATCACCATATATTTCTGGAGAATTATTTTGTAAGAAATAGGTGTTCTCTTTATCATTTAAAATTTTAGTCGATTTTTTCATGGTTGATTTAATCACATGATTAAGATTTATATCACCTTTCAAAACCCATTGTTTTTTAGCATTATAAAAAATATAACCTTTAGTTTCTACATCAGAGAAATGATTAAACGATTCTATAACTTCAACTTTCTTATCTTGATCTTTTATATTGATATAAAGTTTGTTTTTTTTAATCTCTATATCATTCATCATAGTGCTAATAGCGCCATTGCTAGTGTTATCAGCTAATTGCCTGGTTAACACCGAGGAGATGAGGTCTTTGGCCAAATTTCTGATGTATGACTCCAACTCTCCAGCATTGTCTAATGAAAGATCTTTCTTCTCCATAGCATCAGAGATCATGTCCAGAAACGATGACAGAATCAAAGAAACAAGACGCCCCCGGCCATACACCGGAATCCATGAAAGTATACTGTCTATTACCGATTCGATTTTTTTGGCAAGATCGTCAAATTGATGATTACCCACGCAGCCTATGCCGTAAACATTATAATCAAGCACGATCTTTCCTTCATCAATCAAGGTAGAGACTGGGCTTCTCAATGTACGGCTTATCACTCTCATTATCTTAGCAGGTGTAAGAACGTCCCGTTCATCACGACAGTCTACAAGGCTTGTTACTTTTACATCCTCAATATTTGAAAGCTCTGTATCGTTACGCTTAGGTAAAAAGACCCTTTTTCTGACATTGAGCAAAGTCGGGATCTGAAAGGTATCATTTTGTTCCGCTAAATCATTTCGTTGATGATAAAAAAGATTAACCGTACGTTTGTCATTACGAGAGAGACGGTCGACTATCTTAAACAGATTTTCCAGGTATATCTTTCCAAAATGATACGATTTATTATCAATAGCTTGTCTCTCATTCTCTTTAACAAAGGCGGCAGTCAATTGAAGACATTTGATAAGCAGTTTGACATTTCTTTCTCGTTTTTTTGGCGTGTTTTTTACATCAGGCGAATTTTCAGCCCGCCTAAAGATCAGATCAAACTCATTTCTTACGCGCCAATTTATTGATCTATCCTGCAATATCCTTAATATCTCATTAGGGATCTGTCTGTTCTTAATGGTGACGGCCCGATAACTCAAGGGCCTTGTATTTTTATTACTGAAATAAGAACCCTCAATATCTGGAACCACGAGTTGATTAATAATATCCCGCTCGTGATTATATTCATCCAAAGAAATATCGCTTTCATTCGCAATAATGCGTGCTTCTGATTGCTGCATTCCCACGTTTTCTGAAGCATTAAATCTTTCGGCTGCCCACAGTCGGTAAAACGCCCCACCGGCTGCCCCCGCGAGTAATACTCCCCCGAGCCAAGCGGCTTGTTTTGGCGTCAAAGGTATCGAACTTTTTCCTTTTCCGGACCGAACCTGTTGCAAGCATTGGCTCTTGTCATTCAGCATTCTCCCCTTTTCCAGTTGGCGGAGCATTCGGGGATGACTCTCTTTGGGCTCCACCAAACGCGCGAAAAAAACCTGCTTGATATAGGCTAACACACCGCTTTCACGCTGTATTTCTTGGTTGTTTACCACACCGTCGGGGGTACTTTCTTGCGTACAAGAAATGACTTTGATACGCCGTGGGAAAGTATCATCGCCGAGACGATCCGTTAGCGGCGTCTCATCGGTGAATACAGGTTGATATATCTTCGGCGTGGAATTCTGGCATTTCATCAGCAAGGCAACTTCCCTTTATTAAAGAATCAGGCAAGTCGATATGGTGAACAAGAAGAGAGGGCGGTGCTTTCAGGAAAACGCGCGTATTATCGACAAATATTGTTTTATACATCTATTCATAAAAAAGCGCTGACAACCTGGGAAGGGAATTGTCAGCGCAACGGGTAAGACATCAACATTATTATTAATGTACGGACGAGATACTCACTCTCTTCGGTTTCGGCGCAAACCAAATCACCAGTGCAGCAACAGCAAAAATAGCGGCAATCACCATAAAGATATGGTTAGTGGCAACCATCACGCTCTGCCCTTGTAACATCCACTCTATCGAGCCGCGAACGGCGTCCATATTCATGCCATCATTCAGCATGTTATGGGTGGCTACCGCTTCCCTGTCCGTCAAACCGGCCAGCTCCGCATGCACATAGCGGGTTTGGTTCTCCCATGACGTGTTAACCATGGAGGTAGCGAACGCTCCTGACAAGGTACGAATAAAGTTCATCAACCCTGCGGCAGAATCCATCTCTCGCTCAAGCACGCACCCGAGCGCAATGCCAGTCAGTGGAACAAAAAACAGCGGCATACCAATGCCTTGGAATAACATGGGCAGACTTATCTGGGAAAATGTCATGCTCATGTCCGCCTGGCTGCGAAACAGCGTCCACAGGCCGAGCCACAGCACCCCCGTGAACACCAGCGGACGCGGATCGATTTTCGTCGCCAGCGTAGCAATCACCGGAGCCAGAAATACCGCCAATACGCCCATCGTTGCCGTTGAGTAACCGGCAATCGTCGCGGTATAGCCCATGTAGATTTGCAGCCACAAGGGCGTCAGCACCGTAATGCCAAAGAATGCGCCAAACGCCAGGGAAAGCGTCACCATGCTGGTGGTAAAACCGCGATGGCGGAAGACTTTAAGGTCCACCACGGGATTGCGCTCGGTCAGTTCCCAAATCAGGAAGGAGATAAAGCCAATCAGTGCAATAATCGCCAGAATGACAATGCGCGTTGAAGCAAACCAGTCATGATCCTTGCCTTCATCGAGCATAATCTGCAAGGCAGACACCCAGACCACCAGCAACACCAGTCCCACGATGTCAATGCGCGATTTTGCCGTCTGCGTTTCATAACGTTGCAGCATCTTCCAGCACATGAAACCCGCCGCAATGGCGAAGGGAGTCTTACAGATAAAGATGTAGTGCCAGCTAAACTGATCGCAGATAACGCCACCGAGAATCGGCCCCATAATCGGGGCAACCAGGGTGGTCATACTCCAGATGCCGATGGCAACGTGGCCCTTGTCTTTCGGGAAAATACGCATCATCAACGTCTGAGACAGCGGCATCAGCGGCCCACCAGAAAACCCCAGAAAGACGCGAAACAGCACCAACATGTTCATGCTGGTCGCCATCCCGCACAGCGTTGAAAAGACGCCGAACATCAGCAGACAAATCACGAAAACCCGCAGGGCACCAAAACGTGAAGCCAGCCAACCGGTCAGGGGAACCGAAATAGCCTCCGCTACCGCGTAGGATGTGATGACGTAGGTGCCCTGGCTGGTTGACGTCCCCAGACTCCCGGCAATATTCGACACAGAGACGTTGGCGATGGTGGTATCAAGAATGGCCAAAAAATTGGCCATCGCCAGACACAGGGTTCCGATGACAAGCGCCGCGCCGGTCAACGGCTGCGGAAAGGTATTCTGCGTAGTGTTGTGGCTCATGCTTTTGCGCCTTAATCCTGACGAGCCGTTGTCAGACCTTCATGACCCGATGCCGCCAGATCCAAGGTTTTATGGGTATCGATGGTAGCAATCATCGACAAGCCAACCTGAAGCGGATGTTTCGCCAGTTCCTGCTTGTCCAGCGTAATACGCAGCGGCAGACGTTGAACCACCTTAATCCAGTTGCCCGTTGCATTTTGCGCGGGGATCATGGAGAACGCCGAGCCCGTGCCGCCAGAGACACCGCTCACCACACCGTGATACACCACCTTGTCGCCATAGATATCAGCCGTAACTTCAACCGGTTGGCCGATTTTCACGTGGCGCAGTTCAACCTCTTTGAAGTTGGCGTCGATATGCACGTCGTGCAGCGGCACCACCGTCATCAAACGCTCGGCGTTCTGTACCCGTTTACCAATCTGCACCTGTCGTCTGGCGATGACGCCATCGACCGGCGCTTTGATAATGGTACGGGCCAAATCCACTTGCGCCTGTTCCACCTTGGCTTTCGCCAGCATCACCTCTGGGTTGGTTTCCACCGTGGCATCAATGGTCAACGCCGCATTGGCTTTTTTCGCACCGATGGTCGATAAACGATTAGCCACCGACTGCACCGCCGCCGCTTTGGCGACATTGAGGTTAGATTCAGCCTGCGCCATCGCATTACGCGCGTTAGTCAATTCCTCACCGGATACCGCGCCGGACTTTGCCAGCGCCTCGCGGCGCGTTAAATCCACCTGCGCTTTAGTGAAGTCAGCCTGTGACGCGACCAGCCGCGCTTGCGCCTGCGTTTCATCCGCTTCCCGCGCCTTGACTTGCGCCGCTAATCCCTCATCGGTTGCCATATAGCTGCTCACGCGCCGTCGCGACTGCCCCAGCATCGCCTCGGCTTGCGCCAATGCCAGGCGGGCATCGGTGTCATCCAGCTGTACCAGCACCTCCCCCTGCTTCACCCACTGCGTATCCACCACATTCACCGCCTGCACAATGCCGGTTACCGAAGGCGTCACTTCCGCCACTTCCGCCGCACTGTAGGCATTATCAGTGGTGACATAGCGCGAGCCCACCACCGCATACCACACGCCGTAACCGCCCGCGGCGATAACCACCGCGGCAGCCAATCCTATAAACCCTTTTTTACGCGATGACGCCGCGCGCGATGCATGAAAATGTGTGTCCGCCGCAGGCGTGGCAGAGTCATTATTTCGCTGTGACATAGAAAAACTTCCTGCAAGTCGAGAGAGGATTAAGAAGCATCAAATCCGCCGCCTAACGCGTGGATTAATGAAACGTCGAGTGAGAACGCCTGTGATTGCAAATTCACTAATGCACGCTGGGTATCCAGCATGGCGTCCTCTGTTGTCAGGACATCGAGATAGGTTGCCAGCCCACCGCGATAGCGTTTATCCGCAATGAGATACGCCGCTTTGGCGTTTTCAAAGGCGTTTTCGCTTTTCGACAGGCGGGCTTTCAGGGCATTGGCGCGGGTAACCACGTTGGCGATATCGTGCAACGCCAGCGTCAGCGTGTTGTTGTAGGTCGCTACGGACTCTTGGTAATTGGCCTCAGCAGAGGTTAATTGCCCGGATAAGCGCCCACCGGTGAAAATAGGCAGATACAGCGCAGGCCCAATGCGTCCGGCATCGTTGCCCGAGCGCGTCAGATTATTCAGGCCGAACGACTGATAGCCAATAAAGCCGGTAATGCTGACATCGGGGTAGTACGCGGTTTTGGCGACATGAATGCGTTTTGCCGCAGCTTCAACCCGCCAACGCGCGGCGCTAATGTCTGGACGATGGCCCAGAATGTTGATGCCGGTTTTAGCTGGC
>NZ_JAGFPF010001077.1:0-736 GCF_025962695.1 Candidatus Symbiopectobacterium sp. NZEC135
CAGCCCGGCAATCATGGCGCAAAACACGGCAAGTCGCACCAGATTATCGAGAAAACTCCCGATGGCGACCGGTATATCGCCAGGGCGCACCAACGTATAGTCCAGCAAATTAGCAGCAAGCCCGATGGTAGTGACGGAAGAGAGCACGGTAGCAGAGGCAAGGAAACTGCGGCGCAATCGCCCTTCCGGCAACCAGCGGATCCCGGCGCGTGCCAGATATTTCTCCAGTAGCCGCTGGCCCGCCGTGGCTAACGCCAGCGCCAACAGCAGATAAAACAGCGTTCCGTACCGCCAGTCGGGCTCCCAGGTCGCACTCAAGGTGTCGCTGAGCTGCGACTGAAATTGCGTCAACCGCTTTTCATCCTCGTCCTGAGACGCCAGCAACGGGGACCAGAAACGCCCCCCCAGAATGCTGCCCGAGTTAAGCGCCAGTTGCGTTTTTAGCGCATTGCGACGCAGCGTAACGATCTGCGCCGAAAGATTGAGGGCACCGGTACGAATCGCCTGAATCTGTTCCAGTTGTGCATCCAGTTTGGTTTTTTGCACATTCAAACTGGCACGTTTACGCGTGACCTCGCTGGTTTCCGTTATCGCCGCACCCGGCTCCGGGGCAGGCCCCAGCACATCCACCTGCGCCTGAAGCTGTGCCTGAAGCGGTGCCAACGCGGTTGCGAGATCGTTGGTGTTGCCGATCAACTGCTGCACGGCGTCATTCAATTCGCCGTATTTACTGTCA
>NZ_JAGFPF010001079.1:0-735 GCF_025962695.1 Candidatus Symbiopectobacterium sp. NZEC135
GCTGATAACGCGCAGCGTGCCGGGCAACAGCTCATGAGGGCGCGCACGCAGCATACCGTGGCGCGCCATCCACGCCATTTCACCGTGGTACTGCTTATCCAGCCACGCCTGAAGCCGTGGCTCTTCGTGGGAAAGGTCGGTATCGCAGATCCCTACCTGCTGAAAGCCCAATTCACGTCCCCACTGTTTGATGTGCTGGGCGAGTTGGTTAAGGTCGTAGGGATAAGTCATGAGGAACCGTATCGAAGAGATAAACGGTCTTATTTTATCACATCGTCTGACGGACGTCTGTGCGCTGAAAGCACCGGTGCCATGCGACATTTATCCTATCGGTTTCTGGCAGCCGGTTTCAGACCTTGCTAAGTTGAGACATAAAGATAACCATGCGTTATCCGTTTTTGCGACAAGCGCTTATGTTGCCCGGGAGGAACTCATGCCGCATACCATACCTGCGCATCAGCGAAGGCTACCAGACTGCGTTTATCCACCCGACTGGCTGCGTCGTGAAGAACCTGACGCCGCGCGGCAAACGGGAACCACGCTTTATGCGTTGATGCAACGTGCCGGAGAGGCCGCTTACCAATACGCCCGTCACCGTTACCCGAATGCGCGCCGCTGGCTGGTGTTGTGTGGGCATGGCAACAACGGCGGCGATGGCTATGTGGTAGCCACGCTTGCGCGCGCTGCTGGGATTGAAACCACCGTGGTCGCGTGCAGGGCGGCACGCCCTCTGCC
>NZ_JAGFPF010001081.1:0-735 GCF_025962695.1 Candidatus Symbiopectobacterium sp. NZEC135
TTCATCTGTTCCCAGACCATGACGCTTGCCTGTTAACGGATGCTTATATTGCCAATAGATCCGCTTGGTGCGCGGATCGGCAAAACAAAAGAGATTGGGAACGTTGATATTGTGCTTAACGATCCTGCCGCAATCCGTGTGATGAATAGCGTGCTATCCGGGCATATTCAACGCGGGATTGGCGATAAGGATAAAGAAACAGGCAAAACTATTCAGGCGAAAGAGCTGGCCCATATTGGATTAACGGAAGATGGTAAAGGGGTTATTCCATCGCTGAAAGTAACCTATAGTGATGGTTCAACAGCCTTTAAACCCATGACGCGCTTTGGTTCAACAGATCCAAATGACACCATAACGCCAATTGCGCTACCCCGTCTTATGGAAGAGTTCCGAGGCTACAGCCAAGTGGTCGGGCAGTTAAATTATGGGGACCGAGCTAAATTTCTCAACGATATGGTTAATCCGACCTCGAAGCAGGAAAGCGCCGAGGCCAAGGAGCACCGAACTCAGAAAATTTCATCCAAAAAAGCGCGGGCGAATGCGATTGCCAAAGATCCGAACAACGCCGCAGCGATTAATGCACAGTTTGACCTACTGGATGAGCAAATTGATGGTGCATATGGGAAGGCGCACAAACCCGATAATGACGGTGTTAGCGCGCAACTGGATCAAAGGGCGGTGGGCGATCCGGGTAAAGTGGCATATGTGAAACAGGAGGCGGCGACTTATGCGCCG
>NZ_JAGFPF010001082.1:0-735 GCF_025962695.1 Candidatus Symbiopectobacterium sp. NZEC135
CCCCGCCCGATCGGCCCAGGCATCCGCGGCACGCTGTAATAAGGTACCAGCGCCCGCCTGCCTCTCCAGCATGCTGGCGGCAGTTTCCGCCGCCGCCTCCACGCCGCGTTCCATGCCGATACCGTGATCGCCATCGCCCGCCACGGCATCAATGCGGCCCAGTTCATCGACATTTGCCACAACAACATCACGCGCCGCCACCAAAGCAGCGGCAACACACTGCGCTGCCTCACGCGATGCCGGGGTTGCTTCAGGAATGCTGTCCTGCTCGACGTTAAATTCGCACTCCTCGCGGGGTTCTGCGACCGTCATGCTGCCTTTACGAAATGCGGGCGTATTGGCCGGTGCACGCCAGAAGCGCTCCAGCTCTTCATCCAGCCAGAACAGGGTGAGAGAAAGTCCAGCCATATCAAAGCTGGTCACCAGTTCTCCCACCTCCGGTTCAACGATGGTGAGTCCTTGCGCCGTCAGCTGTTGGGCAACGCGGCGATAGACCACAAACAGTTCTTCATATTTCACACCACCCAGCCCATTGAGCACCACGCTGAGGCGCTGCCCGGACAGTGCGCTCACCGCCTGCGGCACCTCTTTTAACAGCGCATCGACCAACAGTTCGGCCAGCTCATCCGCACTGGAAATCGGTGCATCGTGGATACCCGGTTCGCCGTGGATCCCCATCCCGACACCCATCATGCCTTCCGGCACGGTAAACAAAGGGTGATCGGCACCGGGTAA
>NZ_JAGFPF010001080.1:0-735 GCF_025962695.1 Candidatus Symbiopectobacterium sp. NZEC135
GTAACCTCAATGCCCCATTCGGTTAAGGTGCTCGCAATCAAGCGAGCGGTTTGCCACTCTTCAAAACCGATTTCCGGGTGCTGGTGAATCTGGCGGCGCAGTGCCGTCAATTCGGGCAATAAGGTCTCTACTGTCGCCTTATTAACGCGCGGCGTCTCTGTTGATGGTGCAGATGGCGTCATGATGATTCCTTAAAACGTACCGGGATAGCTGCCGCCATCAATCAACAGGTTTTGTCCGGTGATAAACCCGGCTTGCTGTGAGCAGAGAAATGCGCAGGTGGCACCAAACTCTTCGGGTTGCCCATAGCGCTGAGCCGGGTTAGCCGCCGCTCGTTCCTTGTGGATTGCCGAAAAGTCGCGTCCGGTCTGTTCGCTCAGCGACTGAATATGGTGCCATTGGCCTTCGGTATCGAAGATGCCCGGCAGGATATTGTTGATCGTCACGTTGCGGTGCACTTGCGTGCGCGCCAATCCGGCGACAAAACCCGTCAGGCCGGAACGTGCACTGTTGGACAAGCCCAGTTCCAACTGCGGGATCTTGACGCTGCGCGAGGTGATATTGATGATGCGACCAAAACCGCGCTCTGCCATGCCGTCAACCGTGAGGCGCATCATGGCAATCGGGCCGAGCATCATGCTGTCGAGGGCATCGAGCCAATCTTGTCTCTGCCATTCGCGAAAATCACCCGGCGTTGGGCCGCTGGCGTTATTGATCAGAATGTCGGGGGTAGGG
>NZ_JAGFPF010001083.1:0-734 GCF_025962695.1 Candidatus Symbiopectobacterium sp. NZEC135
CGCGGGCCGACGGCCAGGCGAAGCGGCCGCGCTCCAGCCGTTTGGTCAGCAGACACAGGCCATCACCGGTAGACCAGAGCAACTTCACCTGATTGCCACTGCGCCCACGAAAGATAAAAACGTGGCCGGACAGGGGGTCATCCTTCAGGGTTATCTGTACCTTTGCGGCAAGACCGTTAAAGCCATTTCTCATGTCGGTGATACCGGCGACCAGCCAGATCCTGGTTCCGGTGGGCAGGGGTATCATCGTAGCTCACCTGACATCATTTCCCGCAGTACGAGGCGCATCAACTCCGCAGAGGGGTTATGCAGCGTGATGTCACCCTGACGAAGTCGGGCGTGACAGACGATATCCCGGGAACCGGCGGATGTGACAACGGAGGGTAAATCCGACATTGTCGTTGTTAGCTGAACAGGTAAAAGTGCGGGAGATGAGGTTTTACGGTACTTGCGTCGAGGGCGGGATACCTGACCTTCACGCTGCCAGAGGCGCACCCATTTGAAGAGCAAGTTATCATTAACATCGTACTGACGGGCAAGCGCAGCAACGCTGTTTCCTTCGTCTATAGCCTTCATGGCCATTTTAACCAATTTCAGCTTCAGTTCGGGGGAATACTGCTTACGGGAACGTCGTTGTTGAGTACTCACTGAGGTGTCCACCTGCAAAAATTAAGTGGACACCTAAATTACAGAACCTGATGCAGTAAACCAGACGGTGCTGACTGGACGCTTAC
>NZ_JAGFPF010001084.1:0-724 GCF_025962695.1 Candidatus Symbiopectobacterium sp. NZEC135
CCAGCTTGACCGCCAACGATGGCATTACCAGCGCGTTTTTGTCTACCGGCTTGGCTTCTTCCGGTTTTGCTTCTGCTACCACGGTTTCAACCGGTGGTGCGCTGGGCACCGGGGCCGGTTTCTGTGCTACTACCGGCGCTGTTTCTGGATGCGCAACGGCGGGCGCCTTTTCGGCTTCTGGCGGCCTTTCAGCAGCAACGGGCGGTGGTGCTATCGGTGTGGCGTTTTGTGCAACGGTCTCAGCTTCATTGACTTTTAGCACGCGTTTTTCTGGCGTATGTGCCACCACGGGTTCTGAAGTTATCGGTTTACTCGGTACGCCAGCGCGGAACTGCCACACTAATGCACCGGCGAGTGCCACGCCCGGTGCAACCCACCACCAGCGACGCAATGCCGATTTCCCTGGTGCCGTCGCTGGCACAGCAGGGATCGCCACCTTGGGCGCGTCGTCGGGTTCGTTTTCTGGCTCAACCGGTAGTGACGCCGTTTCTGCATAGACGGCGGCAGCGTTGGGCTGTGCAATGGGCGGTGCAATCGGATCGACCAGCGGTTGTGCCGTGATGACCGGTAAGGCTTCGCGCAGGCACGCTAAGGCGTCGGTTCGAGGTTTTTGGTCGAGATTAATAAAACCCCAAAAGGTGATGACGGGGCGGCCATCAACCAGATAAACGTAATTTGCCGCGGGAAATTGGAATGCTTTGGCGAGCAGGGCACCAAATCGTTG
>NZ_JAGFPF010001086.1:0-733 GCF_025962695.1 Candidatus Symbiopectobacterium sp. NZEC135
CGCACTGACGCAAGAAGAAGTGGACAGCGTTATGCCGCATTGAGCCGCCTTACGCCATACTGGATTCAGTCTGCGTCATGCGCGTGTCATCAACCTGATGTAAACACGTTTTGGCCCTGAACCGGCCACCGAACCTCTCGTATCTGTCACCGTGGTAGAGGCCTGCCGCTGCGGTGAATTTTATTATTTTGCGGGCAAGAATTTGGGAGAGATGCAGTGGGGAAAGCGCCATCACATTTTGGCTTGATATTTATTCTTGGCTTGTTGTCGATGCTGACACCGTTTGCTATCGATATGTATTTGCCAGCGTTGCCAGTGATTGCCAAAGAGTTTGGCGTGGAACCGGGTCAGGTGCAGATGACGCTGAGCGCCTACATCATGGGTTTTGCTATCGGTCAGTTGTTCTACGGCCCGATGGCGGACAGCCTGGGGCGCAAGCCGGTCATATTGGGCGGTACGCTGGTGTTTATGTTGGCAGGTGTGGCCTGTGCGATGGCACAAACCATTGAGCAGCTTACGGTGCTGCGCATGCTGCACGGCTTGTCTGCGGCAGCGTCTGCGGTGGTGATCAATGCGCTGATGCGTGACACCTTCGCCAAAGATGAATTTTCACGCATGATGTCATTCGTGATGCTGGTCATGACGGTGGCTCCGCTGTTGGCCCCGATGTTGGGCGGCGTGTTGCTGCTGTGGTTTAGCTGGCATGCGATTTTCTGGACGCTGGCCGGGCTGT
>NZ_JAGFPF010001089.1:0-732 GCF_025962695.1 Candidatus Symbiopectobacterium sp. NZEC135
TTCGAAGCGAACGCGCAAATCGCGTTTGGTATCCGGCATCACGCCCGCATCAACCACGCGCCATAGGCCATAAAGCTGGTTATGGGTATAAAGAATCCGCCCAGTAGAAAAGTAGGTAAGCAGCGCTTTACCGCGCGTTTCCAACTTTTCAATCGTCTGCCCGGTAAGCTCCGTTTCGTAAGGTTTTAATTCAGGGAAAGCAAACCAAACCCCGGTTAACGGCTCCCCCACCACCGCCGCGGCTAACGCGTCGGCGGCGCGGCGGATCTCTGGCCCTTCAGGCATCAATCTCTCCTTTCTCGTCGGGGAATGTGCCCCGGACGCTAATGCGTAGTGCCGCCAGAAATAATCGCATCTTGCTGCTGAGTCAGCGCGACGGCAATCATGGCGACCAGCGCCTGCGTCACCATAGCAATCGGCATTGATGGCTCCCCAGGATGGCGCGCCGCCTGTTGCGGTGCATAGGGAATATGAACAAACCCACCACTGACTGCGCCGGAGCGCTGCGCCAGCGCGTGCAATAAGCCGTACATCACATGATTGCACACAAAGGTGCCTGCGGTGTGGGACACCGAGGCGGGAATCCCCTGCTCGCGTAACGCATTGACCATCGATTTGATCGGCAAAGTGGCAAAATAGGCGCTCGGTCCCCCTGGGATCACCGAGGTATCGATGGGTTGCTTGCCGTGATTGTCGGGAATACGCGCATCGTTGGTGTTGATGGCGACGCGC
>NZ_JAGFPF010001088.1:0-722 GCF_025962695.1 Candidatus Symbiopectobacterium sp. NZEC135
ATCAACGCCAGCGTATCGCAATGGAAAAATTGACAGATATCACGCACCCGGCTGGGCAGGCGCTTTTCACTGTAAACGTTATCGAAGGGCATATGATGTCACTTGAACTGCTTTTGATGCATGTGGTGTTACTCTACTTATATCAATCATATCATTACCTTGGATCAGGAAAGCACCGAAACAAAGTAGAGGTAATCTATGATTCACATAGACTGAATGTCAGGCTCTCGATTTCCGGTAGCGCTACTTACCGATGCCGCAGGGAAAAGAAACCCGCAGCATTAAGCATAGGTGATTATCCTTCTATATCCCCGTCGCAGGCAAGAGAGCGCGGGCAGCAATTTGGTACCTGGATCACCGAAGGTCACCACCTGCGCTGCGGACTGCCTGGATGCCGTTTACTGTTCCACATTTATTGGCGTTTCCTTGTCTTTGATTTTACCAAAAGAGAATTCTGTGTAGTTAATATCGGTATATCCTTTCACCAACATTTTCCCTTGCGTAAGGTCAGACAGGCTTGTCCATACGGTATATTCCGTCTGCGATGGTTTAGCGTCTCCCTGCCCATTTTTCTCATCCACACTACTATCTTTGATACGGTCAAAGCGGTTCATAATGTGCGCTAGCGTATTCATCGCGAGTTGTGAATTTGCCGGCTTTTGCGCATAGGTCGTGTAAAATACACCACGAATGAATCGGCCTACAGAGGTGTCTGACGATGG
>NZ_JAGFPF010000108.1:0-5776 GCF_025962695.1 Candidatus Symbiopectobacterium sp. NZEC135
GGGATCGATCAGGTTGTAGATTTGATTGCCAAATACTGGTTGCAGCAGCAGTTTCTCCAACGCGAATGCCACATCCTGGCGTGAGATAAGCCCCAACGTTGCGGGCCCTTGCGTCAGTTGGCCGTTATGCGTTGCCACCACATCCAGCAGTCCGCCAGGACGAACGATAGCGTAATCGAGCGAACTGCTTTGTAACCAGCATTCCGCCAGCGACTTCTCTCTCACCGCCAGACCAAAGGCGGCTTTCGCTCGCGCGGAAAGCAACATCCAACCGTCACCGCATCCCAGTGAGGTCACCAGCAGCATGCGCTTCAGGCCAGCCTGTTCTGCGCCATCAATGAGCGCCCGGTGCCCCAGATAGTTCACCGCACCGCCGCCCAACGTGGAGACAATGACCGCATCCGGTCCTGCCGTTTGGCAGGCTTGGGCAACCACCGCGGGTTCGCAGGCATCGCCTTCTACCACGGTGACGCCCTGCTCACGCCACTGTCGGGCCTGTTCACTGTCGCGCAACACCAGAATGACCGACTGGTTGCACGCCAGTGCGCGTTGCAGCAGGCACGCGCCAACGCCGCTGCCCGCACCGAACAGCAACCAGGGCGTCACGCTGCCACCGCCCGCAGTTCATCCGCCAGCAAACGGAAGGCGATAACCTGATGTGCCAGCAGTTGGCGATGATCGTCGCGACCAAGGAAGATTTTGAACATGGCATCACCTGCCGCATTGAAAAACACCACGGAAGCGGTATCCATCCCCATAAACTTACGCTCGATAAGCGCAATGTGCTGGCAGCGAGTAGCGCGGATGTGACCGCTCAGTCCATTTTTGCCGCGCAGGTTAAAATAGCCGTGGCGATGCGTCCCGGTCGGCAATACGCTTTTGAATTCCAGAATGGCATCCGCCGTATGACTGATAAGCGTCACTTCACCCCATTGGGTCATGGTATCCCACACGCGATCGAACTGTTCCCCCGCGACCAGCGTGCGCTGCGCTTCCGGCAATGCTTCAGTGACCGCAAACAGGCTAGTCTGATATTGTTCCGCGATCGCCTCTAAGGTGCCATCTGGATTTGTCGCCAATAATTCTTGTAATGTCATTATCTTCTTCCCTTAATGAGGCAATGGTTCCCCAGCATTGAGCTGAGGGATGAGTTGTTGTAACGCCTGCATCATATTATTTGCCCAGAAACGGCCATCATTGGTCAACCGCAGGCAGGTTGACGCATCGCGGGTTAACCCGGCTTCATGCCATTGACGCAGCAACGGTGTCAGCGCATCCGCCTGCGCAGTGAGCAGCGGCAGAGCGACACGTCCCACTTCAATACCGGCTTGCAAGCGGTGCTGCCAGGCACCGGCTTTACTGGCAGGCGTCATCATCGCGATCGGTTTCTCACCGTTATCCAGCTTCGCGTAGTAGCGTTCCAAATCACGCTCCATCATGTACGCCTGCCCGTTGACGTTACCGCCCGCGCCGCTCCCCATTGCCAGGCAGTCAGCACCTTGTTTAATAAGCAGATTGTAGAGATTGCGTTCCCGGGTGGTTTTTGCCCAGTGGCTGTTGCTCAACTGATGCCAGCCCGCATTCGCCAGAAAGTCAGCCCCGGTGTGATAAAAATCACGGCGCTCCATCACTTCCGGCAGTGTCACACGCTGGTTCTCTGCCGCTTTTGCCAGCGGGGTGGTCGGTAACAGGTTCAACGCATAAAGATCGACACCGTCCAGCGGCAGATCGCTGACAATCGCTAAATCTTCGCGCCAGCTTTCCGCCGTTTGTCCCGGCAAACCGAACATCAAATCACACACCACGGCAGCCTTGTCGCGGCTACACAGGTTTTCCAAAAAGTGGATAAGCTGCTGCCTGTCAAACAAGCGCGCCATGCGTTGGCGTATGCGGCTATCAAAGGTTTGAACACCGATAGAGAAGCGGTTTGCTCCCGCCTCCAGACAGGCATCAATGCGTTCGTCATCAAACCCGGCGCTGCGGCCTTCAACGGTTATCTCGCAGTCGGGTGCCAGCGGTAAAGACGTGCGGATAGCACGAATAATCTGCGATAACTCATCCGCTGACAGCGCCGTCGGCGTACCGCCGCCAAAATAGACCGCATGAATGGGCGCGGACTGATGCAGCGTGCTTTCCGCTTCCAGCGCCAGTTCCTGTAGCAGGTAGCGGGTATAGGCGGCGGTGCTGTCATCACGCAACTTGTTCTGATAGAAGCCGCAAAAGGTGCAGTGCGTGGCACAGAAAGGAATGTGGAGATAGAGCAGACGCTTACGCGCTGACACCGTCTGCTGGCGCAGCGTTTGCCAGCTTGCGGCAATTTGCTCTGGAGAAAGCGGTACATGATTACGCCAGGGCATCGCCATACGCCGTGCGGCGAACGGTTGCTCGCCGGGCTGAGCGTAATACGGCGTTAAATCAATGTTCATCTCTTCTTTCATCCTTTCCACTTCTACAACGGTGAAAAGATTAGATGATAACTATTTGTATTTAGCAACACGCCCACACGCGAATTGCAGACCAAACGGAAACGCAGATTTGGACGCGTGGCTGCATTAACGCATTTTTCGCTTTTTTGTAAAAAATGCCGTTAGCGACAACGTTAAAATAATGAATAAAACCAATATATTGAAAATTCAGGTTAATAAAATTGTTACATCAATGATAAACACCATCACTTCATTAAGTTTGCTTAATTTAATTTAATACACAAAAATCAAGTGTTTATTAAAAATAATTCATGACACGCATCACACAAACATAAAAATATTTTGATCAAATGTTTCATTTGAAATACAACAATTCGCAATGCAAATGAGAATTGTTTGTCTTTCAGGGATAACAGATGAAAAAAATCATGACGCACACCGCGGTATGTTTACTGCCGCTTATTTATGGCAATACCTCACTGGCTGCCGGACAGGAAGATGAAATCACGGTCATCAGCGCCGGGCGTACCGAACAGAATCTGTGGGAAAGCCCGGTCAGCATGCAGGTTATCGACAGTGAAAAACTGAGCCGATTTACCGGCGATCAGATGGCGGAAGCGCTGCGGGATATCCCCGGGGTGGATATTGTCGACAGCTCGTTGGCCGGGCGTAAACAGATCCGTATTCGCGGCGAAGAAGCCTCGCGCGTGTTGGTGCTTATTGATGGGCAAGAAGTGACCTATCAGCGTGCCGGACCCAACTACAGTCTTGGCCTGCTGATCGACCCTTCTTATGTTGAGCGCGTGGAAGTGGTAAAAGGGCCACACTCGGTGCTGTATGGCTCGCAGGCTATTGGTGGGATTATCAATTTTATCACCCGCAAAGGCGGAGACTCCCCCATTGGTGGCAAAATCAAGGTGATGTATGACAGCGCGACCGCAGGCTGGCAACAATCGGCGATCGCGTATGGCTCACTGGGGGATTTCGAGTATCGCCTCAGCGGCAGCTACAGCGATCAGGGCAATCGCAGTACCCCAGATGGTCGCCTGCCCGGTACCGATTTTCGTAACAACAGCCAATCCGCCTGGCTAGGCTATCGCCTCGGAGACCATAAGTTCGGGCTGTCGTTGGACCGATATAAAGTCAGCACCCAGACCTACAACAATTCCACCGACTATGACAGCTTCAGCGTGCGTATTCCCAATTTGGAACGCGATAAAATCGGTCTGTTCTACGACTGGAATGTCGGCAATAGTCTGCTGAAAAAAGTGCATCTGGATGCTTACCGACAAAATATCAAACGGGAGTTCCGCAACGATTTGGTGCAGAGCGGCGTTGACTTCAGTTATAAAAACTGGACGTTAACTGACTCGGTGATGACGCTAAAAACCGGCACCAACGACAAGCAAATTAGCGATGGCATCACGCTACAAACCGATCTAACACCTTGGGATAATCACCTGTTAATTATCGGCGGGCAGTGGTCACGCGACGACGTTAAACAAATCGCGTCAACCAACGTGAACATTAATAAGCTTCTTGGGCCACTGAATATCAATATCACACCCAACACCACTTCTGACGCCCACTGGCAACAAACACACTGGTCACTGTTTGCACAGGATGAGTGGAAGGTTGCACCAGACTGGACCTGGACGCTAGGCGCACGCCAATATTGGGTTGAATCACTCTCTTATGGCAGTACCAGTAACAGTACGGTGACTCGTTCAGGCCTTCCAGTACCTTCAGCAAACGGAACAGAAGTACTAAACAGCGCCAAAGCCAGCCAACGCGAACACGATAGCACCACCGTGACCGCCACCACGCTGCGCTATTCGGGCTTTACCAATACACAGCTACGTGCCTCATACGCGCAGGGTTATGTATACCCAACCTTGACGCATAAGTTCTATGACACCAGCGCGGGCGGCGGTACCACCTACGGTAATCCGAACCTGAAAGCGGAGCGTTCGGACAACTATGAACTGGGCGCTCGCTATAAAAACGCAGACTGGTTGCTGGACGGTGCGGTCTATCACTCACGCGCTAAAGATTACATCACCACGCTCAACTGTGCGGGCAGTACCGCCTGCACTGGCAGCACCGATGCCAGCAGCCGCTATTATGCTAACGCCAACCGTGCGAAAACCTACGGACTGGAACTGCATGCGGAATACCTTGGCTGGACGGTATCCCCTTATGTCACCGGAAATGTGATTCGCCGCGAGTTGGAATTGGAAAACCGCAGCACCTTTGACACCGGCGAACCCACAGTGACCGGGCGTTTTGGCGTGAAGCATGTCACCCTGTTTAACCGGTTCTCACTCGAGTCTGATGCCTTCCTGCGTGCCGCAACGCGCGCCAAAGACAGTACCGCCGATCGGGAAACTCAGCATGCTGGCTGGGCAACCGCCAATCTGGCGTTTACCGCCACCTTTGGCAAGGATGACCAGTATCAGGTGAACTGGGCGCTGAACAACCTGCTGGACAAACGCTACACCACCGCGCATGAAGGCATTCCGGCCTCCGGGTTCAGCACGGTGATTGGCGCCTCCATGGCATTCTGAGGGAAATGACATGTTAAGGGTGATATCTGCGCTGTTTATCGGTTGTCTGGCATGTAGCCTGCCCGCACAGGGGACTCCAGCACGCATCGTGGTTGCTGGTGGATCATTGGCAGAAATCGTCTATGCCGTAGGGAGCGGCAGCGCAGTGGTCGGGGTGGATCAAACCACCACCTACCCTCCCGAGACACAAACGCTTGCCAAGGTCAGCCACTGGCAGCAGCTCAACGTGGACGGCATGTTGTCTTTGCAGCCCTCGCTGGTGATGACCTGGCAGGACGCCCAGCCGCAGGCTGCGCTGGATCAGTTGCGTCAGGCGGGCGTTCAGGTCTCGCTGTTTCAGCGCACGCCCAGCACGCCGCAGCAACTACTGAGTACAATACGCCAGGCGTCAAGCCTATTACAAAACGTCGAGCAGGGAGAAGCGCTCATCGCACAGATTAGCGCGGATCTTCAAAGAGTCCAGCAGCGAACCGCCGCACAAAAAACGCCGGTAAAGGTGCTATTTCTGCTTAGCATCGCGGGCAACGGTGCCATGGTGGCGGGTAAAGAAACGGTCGCCGATGGCATGATTGCGCTGGCGGGGGGACAAAATGTGGCTACCCACCCTCAATATCGTCCCTATGGCGGTGAATCGATGATTGCTGCCGATCCGCAAGTGATCGTAGTGACATCACAGAGCATCGCGGGCGGATTGGACACACTGGCTGCGGTGCCCGGCATCACCCACACTCGCGCCTGGCGGCAGCAACGTATTGTTGCCATCGATCAGGCGCTGGTGCTAGG
>NZ_JAGFPF010001087.1:0-732 GCF_025962695.1 Candidatus Symbiopectobacterium sp. NZEC135
GATAGCTGACAACCTTAGCAGGATATGCAACACTCTCTCGTACAAATGTACGACGCAAAAAAACGATTATTGATGGTGAATATTCATAACCGGTCAATAATCACACTCACTGCTATGCGTGCTGTGCAACCCGATAATGCGAGTAAGGTTGGTTGTTATGTCTTCATCCGTTTTGCGTCAAAAAGTGGCGCTATTCGCCCTGATGTTTTTGCCCGGCTTCGCCTGGAGTTCCTGGATCACCCGAACGCCGTTGATTCGGGACACGCTGCATGCCTCTACTGAGGTTTTCGGGTTAATTCTGTTTGGTTTTTCCTGCGGTTCCATGGTGGGAATACTCTGGTCAGGAAAACTGATCAACAAGTACGGCATTCGCCGCGTTGCGCTGGCGGGTTTTATGTTGCTGGCCGTCGGTTTCCTGCTGCTGGCCGTAGCGCTGCTACTGGCAAATCAACAGATGGCTTTCTGTGCGCTGGCGCTGTTTGGTATGGGACTGGGCATGATTGATATTGTCTTGAATATCGAAGGTGCCGCATTTGAACAGCATATCAATCAAGTCATCATGACCACGCTGCACGGCTTTTTCAGTCTGGGCACGCTGGTCGGCGCGCTGATCGGCATGGGGATGACCGCACTGGACATCAGCATCAACCTGCATTTTGGCATAATTATCATCCTGACTGCGCTGACGCTGGCATTACAATTTACCCATATGCCTTGGGCCAGTGCTCTGGT
>NZ_JAGFPF010001092.1:0-731 GCF_025962695.1 Candidatus Symbiopectobacterium sp. NZEC135
AATGTTGAATAGGACGGAGATCATGACTTGCCATCAGGGCTAATAATATAGTACTTGATATGCAATTTATTACTCCGTTAATCATTAATAAGAATGGGTATTTTATTGTTTTTATTCTGTGAGCTATATCGTAGAAAAATAAATAGCCCTTTATTTTTTGTGGTTATTGATTATTATTCTTATTTACATCCTGCCAGATATAACTCTTATTCATCACTTTTCTTCTTGTGATAAATATATTCCCCGATTTTATATTCTCTTAACAAAATAAATCACATTGTGCGCAATGTTTATTAGCATTCGTTTATTATTTACTGTTATGACCAGAATTAATTCCTGATGGATCGTTCAGTTTTGATTTGAGCGCGAGAGGCACTATTGAGTGGAGTAGCAAAAAATGACCATGGCGATTATTTTGAAGGGAGAAAGACGCCATAAACGACGAAATGTTACCACATGCTGCGTATAAAAAACGAACAGGTTACCTTTCGGTAACCTGTTCGCTGGAGGAGCGGTGTGGCAGGAAAATTATTGTGCGGCAACCTTCGATTGACGATAGGCGCTTAACCAGTCAGTGACGCGCTGTTTCTGCTCATCATTGAGCCACATGCCCAGTTTGGTACGACGCCAGATGGCATCTTCCACGCTGACAACCCACTCTTTATCGGCCAGATAGCGCAATTCAGCTTCGTAGAGATCGTGTCCGGAGTTTTCGCCGAGGTGATGAATGC
>NZ_JAGFPF010001090.1:0-731 GCF_025962695.1 Candidatus Symbiopectobacterium sp. NZEC135
CGTCGTATTATGCAAAATCCTCCTTCTGTTGCCAATGCCCACCAGCGGAGTCGGTGTGAATAGCCATGGCCTAGAACCACAACATGCCGAAATCAGACGCGCGATAGAAACGCGTTTTTCGCTCTCTGCGCCTGACGGCGCCACGCTCTTTCCCACTACGCTGCTGCAAGCGCCGCTAACAGCGGAAGTTCCATCATGGCTGCACACGCTGACCCAAGGGCAGCCAGAGCAGGCGATTCCCTACCTGATGTCCCGATGGTCGCAGTGGTATTTTGCGTTACTGGTTGCCCCCTGGGTCTACGTACACCTGCGCTATCAGTGGCAACTCCCTTACCGTTTGGCGGACATTGCTTATGTGCAGAGTGAACAAGGTACGCCACAGCGTTTTGTCCTCTCCTCGCTCGGCAGTCCGGTTGCGGATCGCCAGTGGCAGGCTTTTTTACCGCTGATTGATGAACACATCGCTCCCGTATGCCAACAGCTCTCCGCGCTCTCCGGGCTGAGTGCAACACTGTTTTGGAATAATGCTGGGGTGCGTTTTTACCAGGGAATGAATCTGGCGGCACAAGAGGGCGTTGATGTGCAGCACGCCGCAGATTTACTCGATAGAGCAGAGCTGGCCAATGGCGAAAAAAATCGCCTATATCAACCGATTCGTTTACGTACCCTTCCCTCCGGTGAGCAAAAAAAGGAGCGGCGACATTGCTGCCTGATTTATCGTCTGGAAGGCG
>NZ_JAGFPF010001093.1:0-731 GCF_025962695.1 Candidatus Symbiopectobacterium sp. NZEC135
TTGCTGCGATGGCAGAGTTGGAGGGAGAAATATCGTGTTAGTCATTAAACCTACCTCTATTCGCTCATGGTCCATGCTCGGTTCTCGGGGTACTTTTGGCGTAACCTTGCTTGAATTGGCACAGCAACATGACAACCTCGTTGCTCTGTCCGCTGACTTGGGCAAGTCTTCCGGCTTGGATCGTTTTAATACAACATACCCAGAGCGTTTTTTTAACGCTGGCATCGCGGAACAAAACATGGTGGGTATGGCTGCGGGATTGGCCGCGGGGGGATATGTTCCTTTTGTTACGTCGTTTGCCAACTTCCTGACTATGCGCGCTGGGGAGCAGGTGCGTCATAATCTGGGATATATGAATGAGAATGTGAAGTTGGTTGGTCTAGCCTGCGGCCTGGCGACCGGCATGTTCGGCGCAACGCACCATGGCATTGAAGATATTGCCGCTATTCGCTCCATTTCGAATATTACTATTCTTTCCCCTGCTGATTGTACCGAAACCGTTAAAATGACCGAAGCCGCACTCAATCATAATGGCCCGGTTTATTTGCGTCTTACCGGTAATATGCGCGCCCCCACCGTTTATAAAGATGATTATGAATTGACGATTGGGCAGGCTATCAGCCTACGCGAAGGGGCAGATATCAGTATTGTGGCCACGGGTACCATGGTGCACTTCGCGTTGAAAGCGGCGGAACTGTTGGCCGCTCGCGGGATTGACGCCACGGTTATCG
>NZ_JAGFPF010001091.1:0-731 GCF_025962695.1 Candidatus Symbiopectobacterium sp. NZEC135
CCAGCCACTACTTTGGTCAGCAACTCACCAGCCGCCAACTGCTCGATCTGGCGAAAGATAT
Organism: Candidatus Symbiopectobacterium sp. NZEC135; assembly: GCF_025962695.1. NCBI lineage: Bacteria > Pseudomonadati > Pseudomonadota > Gammaproteobacteria > Enterobacterales > Enterobacteriaceae > Symbiopectobacterium > Candidatus Symbiopectobacterium sp. NZEC135. Next base: position 62 of record NZ_JAGFPF010001091.1, read on the forward strand.
CATTATTGCCTACCGCACTGAAGTGCGCGATGCGGCGCAGTTGCAAAAATCCGCCGATCGCTTATCGCAAAGCACGCAGGATTTCAGGCTGGCACTGGGTGAACCCGGCTTTCGCGGCAACCTGCGCGATGTGCTGGCACAGCCGTCGCTGCAACGCGCGCTGCTGTTGCTCGATGATGCGCTTGAACTCTGCTATGACGTCGCCAAACTCTCGCTTGGGCGCTCGGCGCTGCTGGATGCCGCTTTTGAACGCGCTACCCTGTATCGCGCTCGTCTCAAGCGGCTACAGGATGTGCAACAGGCCGGTTACAGCTACTGGTATGAATGCAATGCGCGGCACTTCGTGTTGGCACTGACTCCGCTGTCCGTGGCAGACCGTTTTCGTGAGCTGATGAAAGAGAAAAAGGCCGCATGGATATTTACCTCGGCGACGCTGTCAGTCAACGACCGGGTTGAACACTTTACCGAGCGTCTGGGATTGGACCATGCGCACTCCATGCTGCTGCCGAGCCCGTTTGATTATGCGCAACAGACGTTGCTCTGCGTGCCGCGTTTTCTGCCGGAGATGCAGCAACGCGGTGCCGCACAGCGGCTGGCGACGCAGTTGCGCCCGCTCATCGAGGCGAATCGCGGACGCTGCTTTATGTTGTGTACCTCGCACCAAATGATG
>NZ_JAGFPF010001096.1:0-729 GCF_025962695.1 Candidatus Symbiopectobacterium sp. NZEC135
GCCTGGTTTGCCGGGGATGAGCAGATGAAGGGCGACTATTACGGGTATGACGGCCCGTGCCCGCCGTGGAATGATGCGCTAGTGCATCACTATATTTTCACTGTTTATGCGTTGGCCGTCCCTGCGCTGGGCGTGAACGGACCGCTGGATGGCGCGAACGTGCGCGCGGCGCTGGCGACGGCACCGGTATTGGCGAAAGCCAGCCTGACCGGGCTTTACAGTTTGAATCCTGCGGTGCCTGTGGCGTGAACCACACCGGGCAAGCGCTGACACTACCGGTGTTTCAGGGGGAGGGGCGTGAGCGCTGGCGGCTGCCCTCGTCCTCGCCCGTAGTGCGACACGGCTTGTGCGCACTGGCGCAGCCTTGCCTGCGGCAGCCGCAGCAAACGGCCCGTTTCCAGTTTCATGAGGCAACCGTGCTACTGGTGGTATCAGGGCAGATGCGTTTAGCATTCGAGGGACATCAGGTCTTGGTGGATGCTACGCGGCCTGCGTTGGTGCTGGTCGAAGCCGGTTCCTGTGTGTGCGGGGTGTAAACCCCGGGAGGGGTTGAGCACTGTTTCCGTTCGGTATTCATGACGATAGCAAACGCGCTATTGGAAAACTACTCAGCGGCCTCTTCTGCTGTGGCGGGCGGTGATAGCACCGCTGCTGCGCCTTTTCAGGGGATGCCATTGGATGACGATGTGGCATCGACGTTATGGCATCTGATTGAAAGCGTCGAGATCA
>NZ_JAGFPF010001095.1:0-729 GCF_025962695.1 Candidatus Symbiopectobacterium sp. NZEC135
GCCGGTTTTTTCCAGATAGAGCTGTACCGTGACGTTCAGCATGGTGGGATTAGGGGGCGGAAGGGTACCGGACGGCCCCGGATTGACCCAGCTTCCGGTGGAGATGCGTGAAGCGCTGGTACCGCCATTGGTGATAATACCGAGGTCTAGGCCGTTGTAGATAATCCCGATACCGATACCTTCACCAATGACTTTCCCTTCAGGGTTGGGGTAAAAGTAGGACATTTCACCGTTAGATTCCACGATCTTATAGGACCAGCAGGCAAGGTTGCGGGTATAACTTTGCGAGGTCCACAGGCGGCTACCGATTGGCAAGGTGGCGGGGATTTTTAATGTCCCGACATCTTCATAATCGTTTACCGGACCGGTCGTGGTGCCTAAACGGCATTCCAGCGCATTAGCGTGGAATGAGAATGTGCTAAGCAGGAGCAAAGCGCCGCTTGAAATAAGTGTACGGAGGGTAGTGGTGGTTAGAAAAGGCATAGGCCCGTCCTCTCTTTATAGCATTCGAAATAAATGTTTAATAACCCCACCACAACGTGATGGGCTGGCAACGGTTTTGGGTGCAGGTAAACGGCAATTCCAGATGACCACCGTAATCATTCACGTAATACAGGAAAAATTGATTCGCCCTGTTGTCCGTTACGTCGACATCAATACTGCCTCTCGGAGACACCATAAAGGCATTGCCCGCCAACAGGCGTGTCGGGCTCTGATGGGGATTTTTGG
>NZ_JAGFPF010001097.1:0-726 GCF_025962695.1 Candidatus Symbiopectobacterium sp. NZEC135
GACAGTAAGGATAGGCCCCTAAGCAGCATGGCAGGCCATCTTTCATTCCGGCTGCGAAACCAGCAGGGGGAGGAACCCGCTGCCAGTGAAGTGACGCTCAGTGCAATCCATGAAAGCGGAGCGACTGGTCGTTATGTTGCAACGGTAAGGGGGAAAAAAGCGGGCGTGTATTCAGTCACACCACAGCTTGATGGTGTGGCGATGGCATCACTATCGGCAACGTTTGCGCTTAACGCCGATATGGCGACTGCCAAGGTAGAGTCTCTGTCTGCGGATAAATCCTTACTGACTGGTGATGGCATTGATTATGTTCAGTTTACCGCCTTGATTACCGATGCGCACGGCAACGCTGTTCCCAATGCCATGGTGCAGTGGCGTCATTCATTTGGTCACTTGTCAGCGAGCAAGACACCCACATCTGCCCAGGGAATCGCCAGCGTCAGCTTAAAAAGTGTCGATAAAGGTAAGGTGTCGGTTACCGCCGCCATTAACCACTCCAGCGTGAGTGATGCCAGCGTCAAAACGATGGGATTTATTGAAGATTCATGGGATATCGCCAGCGAAGGTGTCAGGTATCGCTCGGTACCGGTCAAAGGCTATTCATCCTTAGGGTTTGTCGCAAAAGCACCGACCCTTGGTCCGCAGCAATTGGTCTGGTCATCACGCAGCGATCAGGCCTTAGTGGCGACACTGACCAATCAAGCGGATGAAAATCGCTATACGGTG
>NZ_JAGFPF010001098.1:0-725 GCF_025962695.1 Candidatus Symbiopectobacterium sp. NZEC135
CGGTAGAGGAACCGCACAACGCGTCGCTGAGGGAATCAAAAAGCTCAAACAACATGCCATTCCCTATGGCGCACTGATCGTAGTTGACCGCCACGTCTATCAAACGGATCTGCGAGACATGTTCGATTACTTCGGCAAGATAGGTCTTAATGACATCGAATTTCTTAACATCGTTCCTGATAATCGCATCCCTGCCGGAGGGGAAATCGACGAAAGTTACATCACTTATGCCGAGTTTATCGCGTTTCTGGATCGGGCATTTACGCTTTGGTGGGACGGCTATCGCACCGTTTTACATATTCCACAGTTCAGCGATTTTATTCGAGCCATCAAGAACCCAGGAACGAAACTGGCCGCCTGCTACTGGTCAGAAAATTGTTCTCAGGAGGTCATTACCCTGGAACCCAATGGAGACGTCTCACCGTGCGACAAATATGTGGGCGATGCGGGGAGTCATTACGGCTCGTTGATGAAAACGGATTTGGCAGAGCTGCTGGCCTATTCGGCCCATAATCAGGCGGCAAAGCGTGAGGAGCAGGAAGCCTTCAAAAAAATGCGCCAGTGTCGTTGGTTTTCCCTCTGCCATGGGGGATGTCCACACGATCGCGTGATTAATCGACGGCACGTGGCTGGTTATCAGGATAACTGCTGCGGCACGGGTAAACTGTTGGCAACCATCGAAGGCTGCCTGAATGAGGAACGTCGTGCTACCCCGAAAACAGGGC
>NZ_JAGFPF010001099.1:0-724 GCF_025962695.1 Candidatus Symbiopectobacterium sp. NZEC135
GCCTCCGGGGCAGTCGCAGATTCAATTGGCAAAAGCCATTGGTATCGAGCAGCCATCGCTGGTAAGAACCTTGGATCAGTTAGAAGAAAAGGGCTTGATTACACGAAGTATTTGTGCACACGATCGGCGTGCAAAACGCATCGCGTTGACCGATGCGGCAGAGCCGATCATCCAGGCGGTGGATGATGTGATAAGCCAAACGCGTGGTGAGATATTGCTGGGTATTTCGGTACAGGAAGTCAGTGCACTGACAGGGCTTATTGCCCGCCTGGAAAAAAATATACTCGCCTTACATGAGAGCCATGAAAGCCATCATTGATGCGTCATCAGACAGAATAATGCTTGGGTAGAATAAATGTCCATCAAGCCGAATTGAATAACGCTCTGCATTCAAACATGGCATCATGCTGCGATCCTTTACCTGCGCGATATTTCTGGTGAATTATTGATGTTGTGTGAATGTTTTTTTCTGAAAAAAGCTGATGAGGTTTCAACCTAAGCGGGTGATATACCTTTTGACATGTTTTTTAGACGATGTGCTATTTTTCGTCAAAAATGTGTTGTACCCGACGTGTTTTTTGCCAATGCAATTATTTTTTCAGCATGTCTGTGCGATTGATGCTGCATTACGATCGAATGAACTTTTCGTGCGAAGTAACATTATTGACCAAAGTAATAATGTAGGTTATCACCACCGGGTCGGTGGTGATAACAGAAAATGGGG
>NZ_JAGFPF010000109.1:0-5707 GCF_025962695.1 Candidatus Symbiopectobacterium sp. NZEC135
CAGCTTCTTGATGGGATCTTTGCCTTACTACGTAAAAAAAAAGCTGTGATCTTGGTGGGAAATCAAGCTCAAAAAGCAGAAAAATTGATTAAGCATAAAAATATTAAGATATTCAAATCAGCCCATCCTTCTCCTATAACAAGAGCGTGTAATCGTTCAAGATGGGAAAGCATTCCTAATGAGTGGAGTAAAATACTTTCATAATTTAGCTTCCATCATTAGTAATCTATATTAGCAAGAATCGTTCTAACATATTCCCTGTTCGCGGACATACATAATTTGTCAGAAGTAAACATGACTAAAGCCCCTAACAAATAATAAGTTCCATTTTCTATTGCATCACCAAAATTGTGTTAGAATTTGATTGATAGTATAAATCAATACCATGTTAGGAGGAAAAATAAGATAGCCGTTCTAAAAAACTAATTATATTCAGAAGATAGATTATTCATTTTTAATATAAAAATCCAACCAATAACACTTTTAAATCTTTAATGGGGGATTTATAATAATAATGAATTTAAACAAACATTGGGATTTTCCTAGCATGACGCATATAACTATTCTTCTTGAAGATCTTTTAAAAAACATCCCTGCCAATCAGGATGATGCAAATGACTTTCTTTCCAAATATTTAGTTGACGATCAATGCGCTATTATCTCAGCTATTTATATAGGAAGGGACCATATTAGTTACAATACCTTTATCGAAGATAGTGAAGAAACTTCCGCATATTTTACCCCCAGTTATCCTTATGGTCGGTTTTACACAACAGGAAACTCACCAAGATGGATTATAGAGCCCTCCGATTTCGCACGAATTATTTATGAAAAAGCCAGCAGTTTAGAACTTTATTGCACTGCCTTTAAGCGGTGTTCAGATAACTCCGGTTATGATATGTCGAGTTTCTGATGATTAGTTAAGGCCACATCAGTGGCCTTAACTATACACGCCTATTTCCCCTAGTATAACCCATCTATTTTCATAGCTTATGTGATTAAGCCAACTCTAATTCTAAATATTTCCTCTAGATTCTGCTAAAATTTTTCACTTCTTACAAATACCGAATTTATTGGAATTAAATGTCGGAATAACAATCAATTTCAATCATGTTAAAAAATACATTTTAATGAAGTCATTATTTATAAAATACTCAAAATCATTCTTTTAATATTCTATGATCAGCATAAAAACACAAAGAGACCTGATTAAAATTAGTTATCAAAAACGTAAGATACTTTCTAAAACGAAATTTTTTCAAGAACAACGATACGATCCGTAGTCATTTCAACCTTACATTCAATTGTAGCACATTTTTCTTTCTCTTTAATCCAATTTCGTTGTTCTTGTAATAGTTCATTCCTCTTTGCCTTCGCTAAAGACTGCCATACTTCATTCAATTTTTTGTCAGCCATAGCATACGAAGTTACTATTGTTTTTTCTTTCTCTGATTGGCTTAAAGAACCACTATTACTATTTGATAACTTTTCATTTTCGCTATATTTTTCACCGAGTTTTATTTCCTTTAAACACACCCCATCTGTACTCTTCAAATTGGCACTCTCATCCAGATGCTTTGATACCCAAAAACCATTCTTTCCAAATACGCTTCCCCATGATAAATATGCAGAAGATGTAGAAACATAAACTAGTTCACCGATGTTCAAATCAGCTATATCTTTGGCTGTATCAGACTTCTTATTTAACTTATCAAAATTAATATTAACATTGCCTTGTAATCTAATTTGGTAATCATTATCACTCAAAGATCTACGATAAATCTCTTTTACTTTTCCCTTTATAATAAACTGGCAGCTAAATTTATTATCAGCTCTTAGTTCATTCTTTTTATATTCAGCGTGTAGTTCTTCTGGGGTATACGTAACGTCACCAATAGTTTCAGCTTGAACATAAGAACTAAGAGCGACCATAAAAAAAGCCACATATATTATTTTCATTTACCATTAACCTTTATATTACAACACTCATTAACAATGGAGATAGACAATTCAAGTTCAAAGATATTTTTTGCAAATTAATAAATTACGCAGATTATTTTAAACACTCAATAGATAATAACTTACACCCTTTTCTAATAATCAGATGATTTTCCGGTGGGTTTTTAACAGTTGTTCTTATTTCATTTATAATATGATTAGTTAAAATATCGCTCATCTGCATATATAGTATCTTTTTATCATTAAGCTCGGATACTTCAGATATGAATTGAACATCTTCGTCTTTTATATCAATATCATAGATAGCAGACATATAGCTTAATATAAATTCATTACTCATTTCGAAACGACCAACAGAATAAGCCCCTCGGTATATATTTTTGTTCATATGAGGTACCCAATCATCTTTATACACTTTTTCAAGAACGCACATCTACATCACCTAACAATCGTTATCAAATAAACCATGAATGTAATCATCAGAAAGAGCACCTTCATCTCTATAATAAAAGTGCTTTTACTTGACTGAAAACAACCCCATATAATAACTTGCTTTTATAGGTTGAGTTTTTATTTGCAGTTTTTCACTATTCCAGTAAGAAAAACCTGTCCTTTTTCATCCAAAAACTTTAGTGTTCCACTTCTCGTTTTAATATCAACAATCGCTAGAGTAGACCCAGTCTCATCTGACTCCTTAAAATAATACTCATTTCCCACTCGCTGAGTAGTTATATTATTACCGAATACTTCTAACTCTGTTTTGCGTAAAACTTGCCCTGTCTGATCATCTTTTAGTATAGCTTGGCAGACCCACTTAGGAATGATAGTGTCATTTCTTTCCTCCAATCCCTTTGCAAAAACATTACCAGAGACCATCAAGAGCATTATAATTACAACCTTCATTTAAACCTCTGTTATAGTTAATTACACAGTCATATTAAGGTGTTAATTACAAAAAATTAATTTAAGAGGGTAATTAATCATCAAACAATGGTGCCCGTCTACCTTTCTTATAATCATCTGCAAGCTTTTTCATATATTCTTTATCGTTATTGGCAATTCGGTTAAAGTCTTTAATATCAAATGCATATTTCTTCATTTGACCATTAAAGTTTAACTTAGCATTAAGGTTATTAGATCCATTCAATGAATTTAAAAAATCTGTAGCTTCTGAACCAAGAATACACACCACTTCTTTTTCATCATCAACATTAGGTCTCATACCATGTAAGTTGAGCCTTTTATTATCAAAGGTTACGTCGATGTCAACCACAGGAATGATGGAATGGAATTTATCTTTTAATGCAAAGCACATCCCTTTAAATTGACCATATTTATCTAAACCAAGAAAGATTACGGCCTTATTGTCATTACTTGCAACACCAAAAGATTTTACCTCAGGAATGACATAAACATTGTTAGCTGCATTAGCATTACTGAATAGCAATGACATCGTTAACAAACTACAGCCCAAGACACTCTTCACTGTCATTAGAAACACCTTGTTATTAACATTAATTCAACTAGTTAAGTCCATTTAGCAAAAAAGTGGATAAGACAAACTGCTTTTCACAACCAGATGAAGTATATCATCCCCACACATTTCGATCTATAAAATCTATCAATATACAGTTATCGATCGTTTTTACAGATCGATTGAGTGACCAAAATTTCTTCACACTTGACTAATCAGGAGCATGTAGCTTAATCCATTGTTTAACTTGATGTATTTCTCTCGTTAGTCCTTCACTGTCGTACTGAGGGACTTCCAGTACACATACAGGAACAAATCACAGCCATCCAAGACCAGACAGAGCAACTTGTTGACACGATGATAAGGGAGGGTAAGGAGGTAAGAAGGTGAACCTTTACTGAAACTATCATCAGCACAGCAGGAATAAAAACAAATTATTACATATGAAACTGCATCGTAATGTTGTTGGTACTTAACACGGCGTTGACTCAAATAAAAAGTGTGATTTAACGCTCATTATGCCACAGATCACCCTTTCGGTCGCCTATCGTTTTATGCGACTGCGCCCAGTGAAAAACGACGATGTGCTATCAGAATTGAGTGTCAGCCTACCAGCAGTGTGATTATTATTTGTAAACATGGTTGATGGGACAGACTTAGAATGGCCAGCCGTGAGGGCGCTACAGGCGTGCTGTAGGCTCTCTTTAATATAGGTAGTGAGCCATTTCGAATATTCATACTGCGAGATAAAACCATGAACAGTGTTTCTACCGCTTCACCTGTTTCCCCTTTGGCATATATGCCATTAAAACAGGGGCATGGCCACGAAAATACCGGCAAGCGCTATTACCTGCCAGAGCGTATTAGGTTACTGACCAACACATCAGAAGATCGTGAAACATCAGCAGTATCAAATAAAAGCCATCAAGTAACCCTAAACATGCAAACAGGTTCAGCAACAGAAAGGCTGGCTTCGAATGTCACGCACCAGCAATCTGCGCCATCAGCACAATGTAGCCCGGTGGATGGCGCAGTTGAAACCAGGCCACCCAAGGGGCGATCAAACCGATGGATACTGCTAGGTGGACTCACCTTGATCACCACCGCGGTTGGCGCTTTTATCTATAACAGAGAACAGTTCGCATCCGCAGAGGAACCCTCTGTTATCACTATCACCCCGTCATCGCTTATTGGGTATCGTCCCGCCGCGCGGAATGGACTTAACCCCTATCGCTATAATTTTGGCTTAGGGTAATCATCATTTACATTCAGAGCAAAACAACAGCGCCAACTTACCGTCGGGTTTATTTAACTTGTTTAATTTCTTGTGGTTTAGCTCGGTAAGTTGTCCAAGTTGTTGCAGCGTCGGCGAAGCAGTATCGGGTAAGGTATGGGTTTGCGGTGACGCTTGTGCCATACGCTGCGCCGCCTTTTGCAACAGAGCAAAGTACGCCTGTGGTGTTGCCGTATCCGCAGGCGTAATCGCCATCTGACTTTTCAGCCACGCCCCCAGATAAAACTCCAAAAACGGAGGAGAGGGTTCTGGCCGTTCATAGGCAATACCACGCAAGAAATAGAGCACCGAGCGATAAGGATCGTCCTGCATGGCGTCAATGCCCACCTGGGTGGGCAGTTGCTGCGGTGCAACCTTGCCGGTAGGCCCCTCCAGCCACACCAGATGATGCTGTTGCATGTAGTCCCAGAATGCCGCCATTGAGGGTAAATGGCGCAAGTCATCGGTAATACGCAACGACAGCGTGATATCGCTATCCGGCGTGCTGGCGCGTAATGCGCTCACCGAGTGATGGCCGTCCGTCAGGTAGACCAGACCATCCGGGGCAATCACCGCGGATTTTACCGCATCGGGATGGGTCCCGGCCGGTTTGGTGCAGCGAAAACTCGTAGGTGTGGCCAGCGTCGAGGCGTCTGAGAAATCAGCCACCTTTCCCGCCCCTTCTCCCTTACAAAAATCATCAAACAGCGCGCGCGGTTTTTGTCGGTAGTGGGCGAGATCGTAGGCAACTTCTGCCCTGCCGATCGCCGGTTGGGTGGGATGAATCGTTGAGGCTTTCACGGCAATCAGCGTCCCGTTGGCGAATACCGCCCCGCTCCAGGCTGCCATCAACGCTATGATTCCGGTGAATACGAGAGCCATCGGCCCCTGTGATGGACGCGCGCGTTGTAAATGCCTGTGCTTCATAAAACCTCGAGATGGAAGACGTTGACCCGACAGATCAGCACAGTAGAATCATTTACTAGCAGATGGCAAGAGTT